>CAZCRV010000101.1:0-7631 GCA_964501175.1 uncultured Clostridium sp. | reverse complement strand
GGAGACTATTAGTATGAAAATGAAACGAATATTTTGCCTGTTTTTTTCGTTGATTATGGTGTTCACTTTGCTGACGGGGTGTCAAGAAAACGATTCGAACAAGAGCGACACAACAGAAAGCCATACTTCCCCACCCTCGCAAGATTCTGCGGAAACATCAGCGGAAGAATCTGCCCAAACGGATGAAACTCCGGAATATCCGATGGCATTTACGGGATATTATACGGATGATCCGGAAATTATCAACCAGGCAAAATCTTTTCTAAGGGATTCATCGGTTCTGTTGTCTACTTCACAGGAGGGTCAGCAGAAAATCGATGCGATGGAAAGCCGGATCGCAGAAATTGAAAACACGCCCACTTCGATTGTGAAAGCCGATACTTATGTGCAAGGCGTTTCTTACTGCGGCACAGCATACTATGTGGATGCGGAAAACGGAGACGATAACAATGACGGCTTGTCACCGGAAACGGCTTTTCAAACTGTCAGACAGATAGATTTCATAGAATTACATGAGGGCGATGCGGTCTTTTTTAAACGTGGATGTATTTTTTATGATGCTTGTCCAACTATCAAAAATGGTGTTACCTATTCTGCTTATGGAGAGGGTGCGAAACCCATTTTAACAACATCTTCAAACGATGCCAATGATCCGGCTAACTGGGTGCTGTATTACGAAAACGGCGAGCAGAAGATTTGGCATTATCAAAAGACTAACTTTTCTTCGGTAGGATGGATCGACTTTAATTGCTCCAATGACTTGTATGCGTATCCCGTATTCGAATACTGGAGCCCGGAAAATGGCTTCCAATACATCGAGAATATCTATTCGGATTGGAGTGAGGCAACCGGCGGAGGACATGTCCGGAACCGCTACGGCAATCTGGTATCCAAGGAAATCCATGAAATGCTTACAGAAGATCTCACATTTGTGAGTCGCTCTAATTATAATGATCCTAACGGCAATTGGTGTGCCGAAACCAATCTGTATTTACGTTGTGATGAAGGGAATCCGGCTGAAGTTTTTGATGCTATTAAAATGACCGCGCTTACCCGTAATGAGTATGGAGATGATCGGCCCGGCCCGGTTCAGGCAGTTGATGCTACCAATGCAACTCTAGATAATTTGGAGCTAAGCAATGGTGCTCAGTGGGGTGTAGGTCATATGAAACACTCTACGATTCAGAACTGTGAAGTCAGCTTCATCGGAAACACTGTATGGTATTATGATGAATGGAAGCCTGATGAGAGTGGACACATTTCAGTCGGTTACATCGGAGACGGAATATATAACTGTGTGGACGGAATGACTCTTCGCAACAATTTCGTGCATCACTGCTGCTGTGTGGGTATTATTGGAGAGATGTTTGGCGAATCTCCCGACCCGGTGCTTGACGAATGGGTAGTTGATTCCAACGTGGTTGCATACTGCGGAGTCAGTTATGGTTTTCAAGACGGAAACGGATGGGTCAATCTGGACATGGAGGGAATTTCCGTCACGGATAACTATTTTGCCTATGCAGGCCAGTACGACGGTATTCTCCGGTGGTACAATGATTTTAACGGAATCTCTGTCTACGGTTGGGATGATACCGGAACAAGTGACGTTTACAAATTCCTTGCTTCCAAACAGCACTTCACGGGCAACACCATTATCGGAGGTTACGATTCCTCTTTTAACTCCGTAGCAGACGGATTTAACGCCATTGCGACTTTCACGGGCAACACATTCGTGGGAGATCCGATGGACAATGCTGTTATGATACTCGATATGCAAAAGGTCATTAAGTATTGGCAGCTTTGTGAATAGATCGTATCATCGCTTAAATAAGCGGTTCTGTAGGATTGAACAGATAAATTGGGAATTGGTCAAACTAATAAGGGCGCACTTCTATACACCATTTTGTGTAGTGCATTACGTGCGGCATTGCCCGCACCAAAGTTTCTATCCACACAAGGGTGTCTTCCCAAAACTCTGCGTGCAAAAAGGCCGTGTATCATTTGCGATACACGGCCTTTACCTGTTTTACGGACACCCCGCTAAATCGAGCGGATTTTTTACCTTCACGTGTCGCTTGTGACACATATCACTTGCGCATAGCGCAAATATCACTGCGCGAAGCGCAATATCACTCGCTGCGCAGCAGCGAATATCACGGATTGATGTGCATGGCACATCAATCCAATCCCATCTGTCCCATCAGCTTTTTGTTGAATTCCTCAACCGTGTTGTAGCCCATGCGCTTCTGACGGTTGTTCATGGCGGCAATCTCAAGGATAATGGCCAGGTTTCGGCCGGGCTTGACGGGAATGGTGGTGCAGGGGATCTTGATGCCCAGAATGTCCACCTTCTGCTCGTCCAGTCCCAGGCGGTCGTACATCTTGCCCTGAACCCAGGGCTCAAGGTTGATAACAAGGTCGATCTTCTCTGTCTCCTTGACCGCACCCATGCCGAACAAGCGACGGATGTCTACGATGCCGATGCCGCGCAGCTCGACGTAGTGACGGATGATCTCGGGCGCAGAGCCAACCAGGGTCTTGGCGGATACGCGCTTGATCTCGACTGCGTCGTCCGCGATCAGTCGGTGACCACGCTTGACAAGCTCAATTGCGGTCTCACTCTTACCAACGCCGCTGTCGCCCAGCAGCAAAATACCTTCGCCGTATACCTCGACCAGTACCCCGTGACGCGTAATGCGGGGAGCCAAGTGCTGGTTGAGCGAGGCGATCAGCGCGGCCATCAAGGGGCTTGTGTGCTCCTGCGAGCGAAGCACGGGCACGCCCGAGATCTGCGCCTGCTTGATCAGCTCGGGGAATACCTCGTTGCCCGAGGTGAAGATCACCGCGACGGGCAGCGACTTGACAAAGGTGACCAACGCCTTTTCACGCTCTGCCTGCGAAAGCCCCTCCAGGTATTTTTGCTCTGCGTTGCCTAACAGCTGGATGCGGTCGCGCTCAAAAATGCCGTAAAAGCCTGCCAGCGCAAGGCCGGGACGCGAGATCTCGGGCGTGCGGACAAGTACGGTTTCGTAATCCTCGGGCACCCAGATGCGCTCGAGCGAGAATTCTTTTTCCAGTTGCGAAAGGGGAATGGTATAAATATCTTCCATGATCCTTCTCCTTTGTTTTTCTGTTTTCATTATAGCATGAATTTTCGGTTTTGAAAAGCCTTTTTTGCATCGAGTGTCAAAAAAAGTGCGAGATATTCACAGCCATGTCACAATAAGGGTGTATAATTAACATGAAAATTTATAGCCTTATGGCTTACGGAGGCATATATGACGGTAAATTCTAAGGCAGTCCGCGCAATGGCGGCTGCATTGGTGCTGCTTTTGTCGGTGCTTGTCCTTGCGGGCTGCTCGGATAAGATCGAGCCTGTGGAGAGCAGCGAGCAGGAGATGCGCGTGATCGGCACGTGCGACGGCTACAGCATTTATTTCGAGGAGCTGCGCTTTGTGACCTCGACCTACAAGCAGATGCTGGAGAACAAATACGGGCAGGGCATTTGGGATGACTCTGTGAGTGCGGACAAGTATCGCGGCGAGCTTGAGGAGCTGGTGCTTGAAAACCTCAAAGCAAACTATGCAATTCTTGCGGGCTGCAAGAATTTGTTTGTGGATACCGAGGATAAGGAAATCGATGCTTACGTGCAGGAGCAGATCGAGCTGCTGGTCAATCAGAGCGAGGCAGAGGGCGGCTTTGGCGGCGATTTTGACGCGTATCTTGCGTGGCTTGCCGAAAACAAGCTGACCGACCATTATCTGCGCTTTATCTATCGCACGAGTTACCTGGAATCGGCTATGTATTATGCGGCAATTGAAGCAGAGATTTTTACTTACAGCGAGAAGAACTATTCCGAGTTTTTGGACTACGTGCTGGCCGGTGTGGACTACGCCAGGACCATTCACGTTTACATTCCCATTGAGGATCAGAGCAAAAAGGGCGAGTATTTTGACACCGCCAAGCGTATTGCGGACGAGCTGGCCGCTTGCGAGGATGACGACGAGCGATATAGTCTGATGTGCTCGCACATTGGCTCTGCGGTCAACAAGGACCTGACCATTACCGAGGCGGGATATTACTTTACCCACAACGAAATGGGCGAGGCTTACGAGGCCGCTTCGTTTGCGCTGGACGTTTATGAAACCAGCGGCGTGGTGGAATACGGTGGCGGTTATTACGTCATCATGCGTATGCCCATCGAGGAGCTTTACGTGCTGATGTACGGCGAGCAGCTGCTGCAGTATTACCAGTCTGCACAGATCGGCCTTTACGAGGACGGTATTAAGGAGAATATGACGGTTGAGCTCAACGAATACGGTCTGAGCCTGGACCTGGTCAACCTGGATTAAAGTAAAGAAAGAGGAAGAGCATGGCGGTAAAAAGGGTGCGCATGAAGAATAAGCATCGTGCATGGGTCAAGTGGGCCGTGGCTGTCGGCGTCGTGGTCTTTCTTGGCGCAACCTTTGCCGCCAGTGTGGGAATAGGCAACTGGCTGCTCAAAAAAGCGGAGCAGTATCCCGCGGGCGTCGAGCAGGAGAGCGTAACTGTACCGCCCGAGAAGATCATCCCTGTGCGCGTACCCGCCATCAAGGCGTATGCGTATAGCCTTGGCGACCGCTACAGCGGTTACGTGTCTGCCGATATTGCACATCTGTGCGCTCCTCTGCGAGATGCAGAGGGGGCTTTGACCTTCACCTCGCGCGTATGTGAGCGCGCGGGCTGGGAGCAAAACGGGCGCGTGGACCTGGCTACCAATACCTGGGAGCTGCACCAAAGCGGGTTGTATCTTTGCACGTTCATGCCCATCTCCGGCTTTGCCGAGGAGGATGAGGCGGTGCGAGAGCTTGTGCTGTCGTACGAGGCGTCGCTGATTGCTGAGGCAGCGCAGGGTGGCGTTGACGAGATCTTTTTGACGGGGCTTGATCCTACGCATGCCAATATCACCGAGGTGGCGCAATATTTGCGTCGCGTCAAGAGTCTTTGCTCGTCGGATTGCGCGATCGGCGTTATGATCACGCCCGAGGTGCTGCTTGCCGAGCAATACGATGTATACCTGGCGGCGCAGTTGATGAGCGTTTGTGACTTTTTGGTGCTGGATCTGCGCGGATTGCCGCTGAGTGATGCATCGAGCACACAAGGTGCGGAAACCGAGGCGCAGAGCGAAATGCAAACCGAGCAGGAAAGCGGCACGGATGGGGAGCAGGTGCTGAGCGTGGAGTACGTGATGCAGAATCTGCAGTACGATCTGACCCGCTATTCGCCAAGACTTGCGCTGAGCGAGCAGCAGACCGACGCGCTGGATTACATCATCGCCAAGGGATATGGCAACTGGGTGATTATAGAGTGAGTGAAAAATGCAGTCTCTTCCGGACGCAAAATTAATAAAAAAACGAAAGCAGAAGTCTTTATTATAAGGCTTCTGCTTATTGTTATAGGGGGAAACGCGCATAAATCGTTCGGATTCGCATTCTCCCCCCGGTGCTTGGCACAGGGCAGCACCAAATATGCCCCCTCCCGGAGGGGGGCTGTGAAAATAGGTTGTTTCACTTCCTACTCCACCAATGAGGGATATGATTCCCACACTAAAACTAACTATAAGTATTCGTTATCAGGCAAGTTCACCATTAAAAAAGTGCAGAAATACTTTCATAGCCCCCCTCCGGGAGGGGGGGAGAGTTTGCGCTGTCCTGAGCTAAGCGCGGGGGGGAGAGTGCGAATAGAATGGGTTTCTGACGCTGATGTCGCAACAGAGACTGCAACGGTGTTTATCTGCATACAAAACAGCAGGAATCTGCTCGCATTAGAACAAATTCCTGCTGTTTTTTATTTAATTTATAAGCCCGTTCAGAATATCCCTCGCCATGGCGGCGCGTGCACCGACCGATTGCTCGGCTCTCTGGCCTGCCAAGCCGTGCAGGTATGCCGCAAGGGCGGCGATTGTGTGCATGGGCTGCGCATTGGTCTTGGCAGCGGCAAGGCCGCCCATCATGCCTGCAAGAATATCGCCCGAGCCCGCGGTGGAAAGCGCGGTGCTGCCCGTGGGGTTGACAAAGCATACGCTGCCGTCGTGCGCACAAATCAGACTGTGCGCGTCCTTGAGCAGTACGTTTGTACCGTATTTCTCGGTCAATGCTTGCTCGGCCTTGTAAACGTGCTCGGTCACGTCCGCAATGCAGCAGCCAAGCAAGCGTGCAGCCTCGGCTGCGTGCGGGGTCATGACCGTCTGCACCTTTTGCGTCTTATCAAGCGCTTTGAGCAGTTCGGGGCGCTCTGCAACGATATTGAGCGCGTCTGCATCCAGCACCAAGGGCACCTTTGCCGTTTTTAACGTATATTCAACCGCCTGCAAGGCGGATTCGCTGCGTCCAAGACCGCATCCGAGCACAATGGCGTCGGCACGTGCAATTGACGCGTTCAGCATAGGAGTTACGTCCTTGGCGGACGAATAGCAGGTGAGAATCGCCTCGGGGACCAGCTGCTGCAGAACGATGCGGTTTTGCTCGGGGGTAAAGATTTCCACAAGTCCCGCACCGCTGCGGAATGCTCCCATGGCCGCCATATAGGCAGCACCCGCCATGCATTCGGAGCCGGTAATCAGCAGGGCTCTGCCAAACGTACCCTTGTGGGAGCGCGCGGGTCGGGTCGGGAGCAGGGCAGTCATATCGCTTTGCTCCAAGGAGTAGAACAGGGGAGCGGGGGAGTCGGGCGCGGGCTCAATGCCCGCGTTTGCGACCGTGATCTTGCCTGCGTGCTCGGCACCGGGATAGATATGCAGCCCCGGCTTGTCGCTTTGCACGGTCATGGTCTGTGTTGCGCAAACCGCGGTCTGCGCAGTTTCGCCCGTGTCGGCGTATACGCCTGAGGGGATATCGATGGCGAGAATGGGAACGCCCGCTTGGTTCATGGCGTCGATGACGCGGCAGATATCCTCGGAAATCTCACCGCGCAGCCCGATGCCGAAGATGGCGTCAACCAGGACGCTTGCCTTTGCGGGCAGCGCATGGGACAAAATCGGGATACCTGCTTTGACGGCTTGCTCGTAAAACTCCTTACAAGAGACGCTCATGGCGTCCGTGTCGGGCTTGCCGTCCGCATTTTGCTTGCCCGTATAAACAATGGTGGCCTTGCTGCCGATCTCGCGCAGCAAAATGGCCAGAGCGATACCGTCTGCACCGTTGTTTCCGTGTCCGCAAACAATACAAGGTGCGCTGACGTCATAACCCTCGGTCAGAATATCCATGGCGCTGCGCGCCACGCGAAGGATCAGATCGCGCTCCGGGATGCCAAGGGAACGGATCGTATATTGGTCGTTGGCGCGTGCCACCTTGGCACAAAGCAATTCTTTCATGCGATCCTCCTTTTTGCCCCGGAATGAATTTTTACTGCGAAATATGCTTGAGGTATGCGTTGATAAAGCCGTCCAGATCACCGTCCATGACCGCCTCTACGTCGCCGGTCTCAAAGCCGGTACGCAGGTCCTTAACAAGAGTGTAGGGCATGAACACGTAGGAGCGGATCTGAGAGCCCCATTCGATCTTGGTCTTGTTGCCCTTGATCTCGTCAATGGTGTCAAGGCGCTCCTTGATCTTGATCTCCACTGTATCGTTCTCCGGTGAAAATTTCACCGC
>CAZCRV010000100.1:0-7693 GCA_964501175.1 uncultured Clostridium sp. | reverse complement strand
TCATGATCGGCACGCAGATGGTGACCAAGGGGCACAACTTCCCCGACGTCACGCTTGTGGGCGTCTTACTGGCCGACGCCTCGCTTTACGTGGACGACTACCGTGCCGCCGAGCGCACCTTTGCCATGCTGACCCAGGTCATCGGACGCGCGGGACGCGGCGACGTGCAGGGGCGCGCCATCATTCAGACAAACAACCCCGACAGCGACGTGATCACGCTGGCCTGCGCGCAGGACTACCACACCTTTTATGAGCGCGAGATCAAGCTGCGTCGCCTACTCACCTTCCCGCCCTATTGCGACATCGTGCTGCTGACGCTGACTGCATCCGATGAAAAGGAGCTGATGATCCACGCCGTACGCTTGCGCGAGGAGCTGGACAGGCTTGGCTCGGGAGACTTTTGCGACGTGCCTATGTTAATCTTCGGGCCGTTTGAAGCCCCCGTTTACCGCGTGGAGGAAAAATATCGCATGAGACTTGTGATCAAATGCCGCCTTAACAAGCGCTCGCGCGAGCTTTTCTCCAAAATCCTGATCCGTTTTGGCAAGGACGGCGCAAAAAAGCCTGTCCTGGGTATAGATTTCAACCCATCATCACTATAATATAAGGAGTTTGACTCATGGCTAAATTGAGAATTGTAAAATACGGCGACGAGGTGCTTCGCAAGACCTGCCGCCCCGTGGATACCGTTACCCCTCGTATCAAGACCTTGCTTGACGACATGGTGGAGACCATGCGCGCAGCGGACGGCTGCGGTCTGGCAGCACCCCAGGTGGGCGTTCTGCGCCGCATTGCCGTGGTGGAGGTTGAGCCCGGCGAGGTTTACGAGCTGATCAACCCCAAAATCATTGCGCGCGCAGGCACGCAGGAGGAGACCGAGGGCTGCCTTTCCCTGCCCGGCAAATGGGGCACGACGCGCAGACCCATGCACGTCACGGTTCGCTACACCAACCGCGACGGCGAAGTAGTAGAGGTCTCGGGCAGCGGCCTTTTGGCTCGCGCATTCTGCCACGAGATCGACCACTTGGACGGCGTGCTCTTTATTGACGAGGCGCTGGAAGTGGTGGAAGAATAATCCCCCATGGAGGTGACTTTATGAAAATCTTATTCATGGGTACGCCCGATTTTGCGGTCTTTACGCTCAAGGCGCTTGTGGAGCGTGGCGAGAACGTGATCGGCGTTGTCACCCAGACCGACAAGCCGCGCGGACGCGGATACGAGCTGATGCCCACGCCCGTAAAGGTATATGCTCAGGAGCACAACATCCCCGTCTATCAGCCCAAAACCCTGCGCGACGAGGCGTTTGCTTCCCTGCTTGCAGAAATCGATCCCGAGCTGATCGTGGTGGTGGCCTTTGGCAAAATTCTTCCCGTCAACGTGCTGGAGTACCCCAAATACGGCTGCATCAACGTGCACGGCTCGCTGCTGCCCGCCTATCGCGGTGCGGCACCCATGCAGCGTGCGATCATGGACGGCTGTTCCGTGACGGGTATTACCACCATGTATATGGCAGACGGCATTGACACGGGCGACATGCTGCTCAAGGCCGAGCTGCCCATTGAGGACAGCGACAACTTTGAAACCATTCACGACAAGCTGGGTGCGCTTGGCGCACAGACCATGCTTGATACGCTGGACGCGCTGCTTCAAGGCACGCTGGTGGCCGAAAATCAGGACGATTCGCTTGCGAGCTACGCTAAGAAGATTGAGAAGAGCGACCTTTCCCTCGACTTTTCTCTTGACGCGCGCACGCTGCACAACCACATTCGCGGCACCTCTCCCATTCCCCTGTCCTTTACGCACCTGCCGAGCGGCTCGCTGCTCAAGGTGTACGCCGCGCGCGTATACGACGAGGACAAGGTGCACGCCGTCGCTCCCGGCACGGTCGTTGGCCTTGACGGCGAGATTCTCGTTGCCTGCGGCAAGGGTACACTTGCGCTGACCTCTGTCATCCCCGAGGGCAAAAAGCGCATGGGGGCTGCCGATTACATCCGCGGCAGAAAGCTGAACCTTGGCGACCTACTCTCCTGACGGAGGAAATTTCGCCAAAAGCGAAGTGAAATGTTTGCTTGCGCAAACGTGAAATTCGCGCTACGCGCGAGTGAAATACGCGCTTTGCGCGTGTGAAATGTTCCGCATGTGCGGAACGTTGCGGTAGAAATTTGCCATGGCAAATTTCAATTTTATCAAAATTTCCCAAACGGGCAGGATTTCTGCCCCAACGGAGGTCATTTATGTTCTATTATTCCTTTTTTGATTGGACCTATATCATCCTGCTCCCTGCGCTGATCTTTGCCTTTATTGCACAATTCCGCGTCAAGAGCGCGTTCGAGGCGGGCAACAAAATCAAGACCTCACACGGTATTACGGGCGCAAAGGCCGCTCGCAAGATTTTGGACGACAACGGCCTTTACCACATCTCGGTGGAGCGCGTGCGCGGTCATCTGACCGACCATTTTGACCCCAAGGAGGGCGTCATCCGTCTTTCCGAAAGCGTTTATGACAGCACAAGTGCCGCAGCGGTTGGCATTGCAGCGCACGAGGCGGGACATGCGGTACAGTACGCGACTGATTATTTTCCCATTCGTTTGCGCGCAGCCATCATCCCCATCACGCGCTTTGGCTCCGCCTTGGCCATGCCCCTGTTTTTGATCGGTCTTTTCATTTCGTATATCTATTTCCAGGCTGCCTCCCCCATCTCCGACTTTTTCATGGTGGGCGGCATTGCGCTCTTCTCCTTCAGCACCCTTTTCCAGCTGGTCACGCTGCCCGTGGAGTTTAACGCTTCGCGCCGCGCCCTGGCCATCCTGGAGGACTGGGGCACGCTGACCGTGGGCGAGCAAAAGGCGGCCAAGAACGTACTCAGCGCGGCAGCGCTGACCTACGTGGCTGCCCTTGCCACCTCGCTTGCGCAGCTTTTGCGCTTGCTTGCCATTTTTGGAGGAAGAAGAGGGCGCGACTGATGGAGCAGATGCAAAATCCTGCACGCGCGCTTGCGCTGCAGATCCTCAACCGCACCGATTCGGCAGGTCAGTACACCAATCTGGCTCTGGATTCCGCGCTCAAAAAGAGCTCTCTGTCCGCACCCGACAAGGCGCTGGTCACCATTCTCGTGTACGGTGTGACCGAGCGCAGAATCACGCTTGATTATCTTGCGGACGCGCTTTCCTCGCGCCCGATGGAATCTTTGGACGGCACGGTGCGCAATCTTTTGCGCATAGGCCTTTACCAGCTCAGATATTTAGATCGAATCCCCGCGCACGCGGCCATTAACGAAACGGTCTCTCTTGCGCCCCGTCGCGCACGCGGCTTTGTCAACGCCGTGCTGCGTGAATATACCCGTCGCAAAGAGGACATTTCCTTCCCCGATCAAGCCACCGATCCCGACAGATATCTGTCGGTTACCTATTCTCTGCCCATCCCGCTTTGCCGCAAGCTGGTTGACATATTTGGCCGCGAGCGCGCAGAATCGGTCATGGAGGCCTTTGGCCATGCGCCGCCCGTGACGCTGCGTGTCAACACGCTCAAAGCATCGCCCGAGCAAATCCACAGCGAGCTTTGCGAGTTGGGATACCGCGTGCAGGCCTCGGACGTGCTGCCTACGGCACTTCGCGCGCCCGATTTCATCCCCTCCGGCTCCCCGCAGCTGGAAAGCGGACAGGCCTTTGTGCAGGATCTGGCTTCGCAGATCTGCGTGGAGGTGCTGGGCGCACAGTCCGGCGACTGCGTCATTGACGCCTGCGCCTGCCCCGGCTCCAAGACCTTCGGTACGGCGATACGTATGCAAAACAAGGGGAAAATTTTAGCCTATGACTTACACAAGAGCAAGCTTTCGCTGATTGAGAGCGGTGCTGCGCGCCTTGGCATTGACATCATTGAGGTGCGCGAGCGCGACGCGAGATTGCACGACCCCGAGCTGCGAA
The DNA here is from genome assembly GCA_964501175.1 of uncultured Clostridium sp. Taxonomy (GTDB): domain Bacteria; phylum Bacillota; class Clostridia; order Oscillospirales; family CAG-272; genus SVQP01. The sequence goes on along the minus strand of CAZCRV010000100.1, from coordinate 3,770 downwards.
ATTACGCTGACCGCGTGCTTTGCGACGTGCCCTGCTCCGGCTTTGGCGTGCTTGCCAAAAAGCCCGAGATCCGCTACAAGGATCTCTCGGACGCGGCCGCCTTGCCCGACATTCAGCTTGCCATTTTGCAAAATTGCTGCCGCTACGTCAAGGACGGCGGCGTGCTGGTCTACTCCACCTGCACCATTTTTCCCGAGGAAAACGAGCAAAACGTAGCAAGATTTCTGGCATCTCACCCCGAATTTGCCCCCGAGGATTTCAGCTTTGGCGGTATTTGCTCCAAGGACGGCATGCTGACACTGACCCCCGACCTGCACGGCACGGACGGGTTCTTTATTGCAAAATTGCGTAAAGTAAATTGACCAACATACCCCCGGCCGTAGGGGGCGACGTCATACCACATGCGGTGAACGCCCCGGACAGGCGCAAATTTATCTTTGCATTGTCATAATCTAATTTATATAAAACGGGGCGTCGAGGACGTCGCCCCCTACGATCATGAAAATATGACGTGTCATCATTTCAATGATCAGAATGGAATTGCATTATGGAAAACATTCTCTCCCTGCTCCCCGAGGAGCTTGAGGCCTTAATGGCACAGATCGGGGAGCCCAAATACCGCGCGCGTCAGCTCTTTTCGGGGCTGCACAAGGGTCTTGCCCCCGAGGAAATTACCAACGTGGGCAAGCGGACGGTGGCAAAGCTTGCCGAAGTCACCACCTATCACCTACCCACGCCGCGCCGCCGCCTGGTCTCTGCCGTTGACGGCACCATCAAATACTTATTTGAGCTTGCCGACGGTAACTGCGTCGAAGCCGTGGTCATGCACTACAAGCACGGCTCCACCATCTGCATTTCCTCGCAGGTGGGCTGCCGCATGGGCTGCAAGTTCTGTGCGTCCACGATCGGTGGGCGCGTGCGCGATCTGACCCCCGCCGAGCTGATCGGCCAGGTGATTGCCGCGCAGAAGGACATGAGCGCGCACGACCCCGAAGCACGCATTGGCGGCATTGTCATGATGGGCATCGGCGAGCCGCTGGACAACTTTGACAACGTGATCAAATTTCTCAAGCTCGTCAACGCCGAGGATGGCATTTGCATCGGCTACCGCCACATCTCGCTTTCCACCTGTGGCATCGTGGACAAGATCTACGAGCTTGCCAAGCAGGATCTGCCCATCACGCTCTCGATCTCTCTGCACGCACCCGACGACACAACGCGCTCCTCGATCATGCCCATCAACCAAAAATGGGGCGTGGATGCGCTTTTGCGCGCCTGCAAGGACTACTTTGCGGCCACGGGGCGTCGCATTTCCTTTGAATACACGCTGATTCGCGGCAAAAACGACTCGGTCGCCTCGGCCGAGCAGCTGGCAAGCGTGCTTAATTCCCGCCTGCGCTCGCGCAGCGAAACCATGCCCATTCACGTCAACCTCATCCCGGTCAACCCGGTTGAGGAATCCGGCTTTGACCGCTCCGAGGAAAAGGCCGTCAAGGCGTTTGCGGAGACTCTTGAGAAAAAGGGCATTCGCGCCACCGTGCGCCGCAAGCTGGGCGCGGATATCAACGCTTCGTGCGGTCAGCTGCGCCGCGCAGAGCAGAACAAGGCTTAAAATTTAAGGACGGTTACAATATGGAGCTTATCCATTGCGGAAGAATTATCAAAGGCGTCGGCGGTCTTTACCAAGTAAAGCTGTTTGACAATATCCCCCTGCCCGAGGATCGGGACGCTTCAGCGCCCATCCCTTGCCGTGCCAAGGGGGCTTTTCGGCATGAGAACGTCACCCCTTTGGTTGGCGATATCGTTTCGCTGGAATTTGAACAGATCGAGGGCAGCTCGCGCGACGCGATCGCGCTGATTTCGGATATCGCGCCACGCAAGAATGCGCTGATCCGCCCACCGCTTGCCAATTTGGACGTTATGTTCGTCTCGTTTGCTGCCGCCAAGCCCGCACCTGTGCTGGAGACGGTGGACAAGCTGATCTGCATCTTAGAGCACCACAGCATCACGCCCGTGGTGGTGATTACCAAGCAAGACGCCAATCCCGCTTACGCCGGGCAGCTTTACGAGATCTACCGCAAGGCGGGCTTTGACACCTTTATGACCAGCAGTAAGGACTCCTTTGGCATTGACGAGATCAGGGCTTATATCAAAACCAACTGCGAAGGTAAGATCTCGGCCTTTGCGGGCGCATCGGGCGTGGGCAAATCCACGCTGCTCAATGCACTCTTCCCCTCGCTCGGGCTTTCCACGGGCGAGATCAGCCGCAAGATCGAGCGCGGTAAGCACACCACGCGCACGGTCGAGCTTTTCCGCATGCCCGAAACAGAGTGCGGTTACATTGCGGACACCCCCGGCTTTTCCATGCTGGATTTTGCCCGCTTCAACTTCTTTACCAAGGAAGACCTTCCCCTGACCATGCGCGAATTTGCACCTTACCTTGGCAAATGCCGCTTTACCAAATGCTCGCACACCAAGGAGCAGGGCTGCGCCATCTTAGAGGCGGTCAAGGACGGCATCATTCCACCCTCGCGACACGCAAGCTTTGTGGCCATTTACGACGTGCTCAAGAACAAGCACGAATGGGATAATTAAAGGAGAAAATATGCGCGCTTTTATTTACGTTGGGGGAAGCATTTTCCCCGAGAATATTACTGAGCACCCCAAGGGGGAGGATCTGCGCATCGCAGCCGACAGCGGCTATGCCAACGCCAAGAGGCTTGGCGAGCGCATCGATATTGCGGTTGGCGACTTCGATTCCTTTTCCAAGCAAAAAATCGACGAGGGCGTTGAGCTTGTAGAGTTACCCGTCGAAAAAGACCTGACCGACTCGCAGGTCTGCATTGAGACCGCTATCTCGCGCGGTGCGGATGAGATCATCATCATAGGCGGCCTTTCGGGCAGACTGGACCACACGCTGGCCAACCTCTCTATCCTGCAGGACCTGCACGCGCGCCACATACACGGCTATGTCACCGACGGCAACAACCGCGCGCACTACATCAAAGCCACCAGCCATCTGATTGCGCGCAGCGCATACAAGTACCTCTCGCTGATCGCGGTGGACGAGACCTGCAAGGGCGTTTCGATCAAGGGCTGCAAGTATGAGCTGAAAAACCAGCCCGTGCACCGCAGGCTGCAATTTGCCGTTTCCAATGAGATCACGGGCAATTGCGCACTGGTATCGGTCAAAAAGGGCGGGCTTTACGTCATCGAGTCGCGCGAGCAGTAACAAAAAAGCACTCTGTCACATATCCTTTTAGCAAAACGCGGCGAAAGGAGAGGTGCTATGAAGATCGTGACGCTCAAGACCCCCAGGTTCATTTCTTCGATCATTCGTTTTTTCACCAAAAATAAAAACCGATAGGATACATCCATGACACAACAAGAACTCAAAAACAACGGATTTTTGCCCATCAACGCCGGGGAGATGGCCGAACTTGGATGGGATGCACCCGATTTTGTGTACGTAACGGGTGACGCTTACGTGGATCACCCCTCGTTTGGCGTTTCCATCATCTCGCGCGTGCTGGAGGATGCGGGCTTTCGCGTAGCCATTCTCTCGCAGCCCGACTACAAAAGCGCGGACGCCTTTCGCACCTTCGGCAAACCCAGACTTGGCTTTTTGGTGACGGCAGGCAATATTGACTCGATGGTAGCGCACTACACGGTTTCCAAAAAAAAGCGCACGTACGACTACTACTCCCCCGGCGGAAAGATGGGTCTGCGCCCCGACCGCGCGACCATTGTGTACTCCAACCGCATCCGCG
>CAZCRV010000099.1:0-7697 GCA_964501175.1 uncultured Clostridium sp. | reverse complement strand
TCAAAAGAATTACACGGTCTCCGTTATTGTCGTATGCGGGGGCTTTCTAAGGTTGCCGAGCAGTGTCTGCTCACTGCCGCTGTGCAGAGTATGAAGAAAATAGCGAACCTATGCTGGAGGAGCTCCTCCGCTTTCCTCGCTTTTAGCAAAAAACAAAGCCTATCTCTGGCTTGTGATAGGCTTTGTCAGTGGTCTGTATTTAATTTGTAAATTCTTTTGTTTTTTAGTCTGTCTACTTGACAGGGGGCACATTATTTTGAACTCCGTCGGGGGCAATTCTAAGAAATCCGTCTGTCGGTGGGGGCTGACGTCCCCGACAGCCTGTCATGCATCAACAACTTCATGTAGGGACAGGCGTCCTCGACTGTCCGTTTAAAAGGATAGTATATGCGGGACGGGGCGTCGGGGACGCCGCCCCCTACAGCCGATTTTTATTGTTGTCAATTATTTCATCACAATGACCTTCACGTCAAACGCCAAATCTCCCGCGCGCAGGGTGACCTTGGCCGTGCCCGTGCCCCCGACTGCCTTGCAAATGCCACGCTCGTCTACGCTGATCAGCTCGGGGTTGTGGTTTTTGTAGCGCACACCCTGTTCGGGCTCGCTGATCTCATACCACTTGCCGTCCGACCAAAGCGCAAGTCCGCGCAGCTGCTTTGCAACGCCTTCGGAAAGGGAAATGACGTAAGTATCCAGCATCGGCTCAAACGAAACCACCGTGCGCGTCTCTGCGTCGTAGCAGGTCTCGGGCGCATCCACGTACACAAGCACCGTGCCGCAAAGATTGCCAAGGTGTGCGTCCACGTAAGTGTATCCCACCTGCTTGCCCGTGACCACTCCGTCCTTGATCTCAACGATCTCTGTGTCGTAGTTGTCAAAGGTCAGCAGGGAAGCGTCAATCATTTCGGGCTCGTAGCAGGAATTATAGGTGAGCATCTCAATGGGCGCAGAGCTGCCCGGCTTGATCCGGATATAGTGCGGCTTCCCGGCCGTCAGGATCATGGGCTGCATGGCGGGATCACGCTCCCACGGCACGCTCTCCATGGCAAGATTGGGCAGCTCCAGCTCGGAATAGTAGTCCTCGTCCATGAAAGTGTACTCGTATCTGTGCAAGCGCGTGCCCCATTTGCCCCATTGGTTGCCGTATGCATAGCCGAGCAGCAGGGTATCGCCTTGCTTGATGTGGTGCTGCGCGTCGCCCGAAATGCCGCAGTTGTGCAGCATAAAGCAGGTGTTGGTGCGGATGTCGTTGACTCTTGTAAATACAAGGCCGTCGTCCGACTCGGAAACCGACAGGTAACTGTCCTTGGAAAAACGCTTATCGGTGGAAAGGGCAATGAATTTGTCAAGCTCCTCACAATAGACCACGTCGTAGGAATCGTTACCGCCGCCGTTGCGCACCGCAGCCACACCGTGCTGCACGATGGTGCGCGGCCAATCCTCGCGCGTGATGTCAGCGGTTGCCACACGCGTCTGCGAATAGCCCGTACCGTCTGCTTTTTTGGAGGTCCATGTGTAGTAGATATAAAGGATATCGTCCTTGACCACGAAAGAGAACTCACCCGCGCCCCAGTGCCGCCAATCCTCGTCGTAGTAAATAATCGGCGCGGGCTTGCCCATCCAGGCGCAGCTGTTCCTGTATTCGCCCCAGCCATCGCCCGTCCACTTGAAGAAGGGCCCGTCCGGGTTTTCGCTTCTTGCCACAAATCCGTTGTTGCAAACGCCGCCTCCGTCCGCAAAAACGGTGGAGGTATAGCCTATGTAGTAGTATTTTCCGTATCTGAACACCGCAGGATCGCAAACAGAGAACCAGTCCATGGAATCGGGCGTGGGAGTCAGCACCACGCGCTCGTCGGTCCAGGTCTCGCCCTTGTCGCGGGATTCGCGATAGGTAAACCAGTCTGCCTCAAAGCAGTCACCGGGGGAGGCGAACCAGGCGCGGCAAACGTCGCCCTCCACCATGATCGAAGGGCCGTAGCGGTAACCCCAGGTCTGTGATTTTCTCGGCATATAGATATCCTTGCCGGAGTCGGGAAGGCTCAACTTGAAATGCTTGTTCATCAGTATGCTCCTTTCGGCTGTATGATAATTTCAGTTTATCATAACCAAAGAAAATTGTCAATAAAAATGCCCCGATTTCTTGACGAATGTAAACGATAGTGTTATAATACTATAATAGGATTATTATGTGTACTTGGAGGTGTTACAATATGTTTGACGTATGTATCATAGGTGCGGGCGTGGTAGGAGCTTTGTGCGCAAGAGCCCTGTCTGCATACAAGCTGGACGTGTGCGTCGTGGAGAGATCCAACGACGTTTGTACCGGTGCTTCGCGTGCCAACAGTGCCATCGTGCACGCTGGCTTTGACGCAAAGCCGGGCACGCTCAAGGCTCGCTTTAACGTGGCGGGCTCCAAGATGATGGAGCAGGTTTGCGCAGAGCTTGGCGTCAAGTACGTGCGCAACGGCTCGTTGGTGCTTGGCTACGGCGACGAGGACAAGACCACCTTGCAGGACCTTTACGAACGCGGCGTGAAAAACGGCGTCGAGGGCCTTGCGGTGCTTGACCGCGAGGGCGTACTGGCACTTGAGCCCAACGTGACAGAGCAAGTCACCTGCGCTCTGTGGGCACCCACGGGCGCGATCGTCAGCCCGTTTGGTCTTTGCGATGCGGGTCTTGGCAACGCCATGGACAACGGCGCGCAGTTTATCCGCAACTTTGAGGTAGACCGCATCGAGTCCTCGGACGGCATCTATACGCTATATGCAGGCGAGCAGACCGTGCAGGCAAAGTACGTAGTCAACGCAGCAGGCCTTTATTCTGATAAGATCGCCGCGATGGTTGGAGACGAGTCGTTTGACGTGCACCCCAGACGCGGTGAATATATGGTGCTGGACAAGGCGTACACGCCCTCTCTGACAAGTTATACGCTGTTTTCCACGCCCACACCCAAGGGCAAGGGCATCCTGGTCACGGCCACCACGGGGGGCAACGTCATGCTCGGCCCCACCGCTGTGGATATGACCGACAAGGAGGACCTTGACACCACCGCCGAGGGTACTGCAAGCATTCGCGAGCAGAGCGCAAGATATATCAAGGGCATTCCGTTCGGCGGCGTGATCACAAGCTTTACAGGACTTCGCGCAGTCGGCAGCACGGGTGACTTTATCATCCATGCATCCGCGCCCGGATTTATCACGTTCGGCGGCATCGAGAGCCCCGGTCTGACAAGCGCACCCGCACTTGGACTTTACTGCGTCGAGTTGCTTGAAAAAGAAGGCCTTGTGCTTGAAAAGAAACAAGATTGGAACCCCATTCGCAAGCCGTCTGGCTGGTATCGCAAGCTTGACGACGAGCAGAAGAATGAGGTCATAGCAATGGATCCCGCATACGGCAACATGGTCTGCCGTTGTGAGGAGGTTACCGAGGGCGAGATCGTATACGCGATCCGCACCAATCCCGGAGCACGCGACGTGGACGGCGTCAAGAGACGCACGCGCAGCGGCATGGGCAGATGCCAGGGCGGCTTCTGCTCGTCCATCGTGGTCGAAATCCTCTCCCGCGAAATGGGCGTTGCTTACGAGCAGGTTACAAAGTCGGGCGGCGGCTCGATCATCAACTACGGAAGAACCAAAGGAGGGAAGGACAATGCGTAAGTTTTCACTTGTCATTGTCGGCGGTGGCCCCGCAGGCATGAGCGCAGCAGTTGCTGCATACAAGGCAGGCGTCAAGGATATTCTGATCCTGGAGCGCGAGGCGCATCTGGGCGGTATCCTTCGTCAGTGCATTCATAACGGCTTTGGCCTTCATAAGTTTGGCGAGGAGCTGACTGGCCCCGAGTATGCTGCCCGCTATGCAGAGCAGGTCAAGGAGCTGGGCATTCCTTATAAGGTGGGCACCATGGTCACAAAGATCACCCCCGACAAGGAGATCACCGCCATCAACTCCACCGACGGCATTATGCATATCAAGGCAGACGCCATCATTCTGGCAATGGGCTGCCGCGAGCGTCCCAAGGGCGCACTCAATATCGCAGGCTCGCGTCCTTCGGGTATCTATACCGCGGGTACTGCACAGAAATACGTCAATATCAAGGGCTATATGCCCGGTAAAGAGGTCGTGATCCTCGGCTCGGGCGATATCGGTCTGATCATGGCGCGCCGCATGACGCTGGAGGGCGCCAAGGTTAAGGCTGTCTGCGAGCTGATGCCTTACTCGGGTGGCCTTGCAAGAAACATTGAGCAGTGCTTGAATGACTTCGGCATTCCGCTCATGCTTTCTCATACGGTCGTGCAGATCCACGGCAAGGACAGAGTCACGGGCGTGACCATTGCAAAGGTGGACGAGCAGCGCAGACCCATTAAGGAGACCGAGCAGTATATCGCGTGCGACACACTGCTGCTTTCCTGTGGCCTGCTTCCCGAAAACGAGCTGACCAAGGGCGCGGGCATTGACATCGACCGTATCACGGGCGGTGCTGTGACCGACCAGAACAGACAAACCTCTGCTCCCGGTGTATTTGCGTGCGGTAACGTGCTGCACGTGCACGACCTTGTGGACTACGTGTCCGACGAGGCCGAGATCGCGGGCTGTGCCGCTGCGGATTACATTGCAGGCATAGAGAGCGAGCACGTGGACATCACCGTAAAGCCTGTTTCGGGTGTGCGCTATACCGTACCGCAGCGCATCACGCAGGCAAAGGATACCGTGGTATATTTCCGCGTATCCGACGTGTTCCGCGACAAAAGAATCGTGGTCAGATGCGGAGAGAGCGTGATTTCGAGCAAGAAAAAGATCAAGCTTGCCCCCGGTGAGATGGAGACGGTAAAGCTTGATGCAAAGGTGCTGGCCGAGATCGGCACGGGCGAGATCACGATTGGTTTGGAGGGCTGAGAAAATGGTAAATATTCGTGAAATGACTTGTATCATCTGTCCACGCGGCTGTCAGCTGACCGTGGAATACGAGGGCAAAAACGTACTTTCGGTCAAGGGCAACGCATGCAAGAGAGGCACGGACTACGCCGTTGCCGAGTGCACCTGCCCCACAAGAACCCTGACCACCACCGTTATGACAAAGAGCGGTGAGGTCGTGGCTGTAAAATCCAATAAAGCTATCCCCAAGGAGCTTTTGTTTGACGCTATGAAGCAGATCAACGCGCTTTGCGTATCCGACGATATTCATCAGGGCGACGTTGTCGTTGCCAATATTCTTGACACGGGCGCGGATATCGTCGTCACGTCCTATATCGAATAATTCGAGGAAGGAGCCGACCATGAAGCAATATAAGAATTATTCAAACGGCCCCTTGATGGCTACCGACGCGCTTGACAGAAAGACGGCGGACCGCCAAAATGCCCCTGCGCGCAGAGAAAACCGCCTTGTGGGTATGTTCTATTTTTTGTGGCTTGGTGAGCATGGCAGACATAAGCCCTACGATATTTCCAAGATCACGGCGGAGCACCCCGATGCAGGACAGCATCCCGAGGCGGATTATTGGGGCGGCATCGGCACCTATCACCATTGGGGCGAGCCCTTCTTTGGCTATTATTACTCCGATGACGAATGGGTCGTGCGTCGCCATATGAAGCTTTTGATCCAGGCGGACATTGACTTTTTGTTCTTTGATACCACCAACGCCTGCATCTACGAGCACAACGTCAAGCTTGTCATGCGCGTGCTGGATGAATACGCCCGCGACGGCTGGAAGATCCCCAAGGTGATGTTCTATACCAACACCCATTCGGGCAAGACCGTGCAGGAGATCTATGACAAAATCTATGCGGCAAACTATTGCCCAGACACCTGGTTCTATTATGAAGGCAAGCCTGTCATCATCGCAGTAAAAGAGGAATGCTCGCCCGAGTGCAGAGAGTTCTTCAATATTAAAATGTCGCAATGGCCCAACGAGCCTGACAAGCTGGGCGGCTGGCCCTGGATGGACTTTACCCGTCCGCAGCGCGTGTTTGCAAACCTTGCGGGCGAGGATGAGGTCATCAACGTCTCTGTCGCACAGCATCCGCAGCTGCGCTTTGGCGACTCTGTGATGTATGGCGAGACAGATAACAACGGCCGTGGCTTCCACGATATGCACAATGATCCCGATCCCGACGCATACCTGCACGGCTACAACTTTGCCGAGCAGTTTGAGCGCGCGATCGAGACTGATCCGCCTATCGTGCTTGTCACGGGCTGGAACGAATGGATTGCAGGCCATTGGAAGGGCATTCCCGAGCGACCCATCATGTTCGTGGACTGCGCCAACTATGAATACAGCCGCGATATCGAAATGATGCGCGGTGGATACTTTGACAATTACTTCATGCAGCTGGTAGACTATGTCCGCAAGTACAAGGGGGTGGATGAGTACGACACCTTTGCCGAGCTTGCACCTGTTGATTACTACAATGACACCGAGCAAGACGAGACCGAGGAGGTATGGGCAGAATACTACAACTTTTCGGACGGCGATCTTGCAAGATTCGCCAAGGGCTCAGGCACTGTGTATGAAAACCGCACCCAGCGCAACGCCATTACAGGCATGACCGTCAGCCACGATGATGATTTCATCTATTTTGGCATCGTGACCAAGGACGAGATCAAGCCTTGGGACGGCCGGGGAAGCTGGATGAAGATTTACCTCAATACCGACGGTGGTAAGGAGTATCAGTACGTGCTCAACAACACGCCATGCAACGATCACAAGAGCACCGTCGCCGTGATTGTGGACGGCCTGCGTGCTGCCGATTTCGGTGACGTGGTATACAGATGTTCGGGCAATATGCTGCTGGTTATAGCCCCCAGAGCGGTGCTCGGACTTGACCGCGATGATTTCACGGTTTGGTTCAAGGCAGCGGACAGCACCGAGGAGCTTTGCAGCATTGAGGACTTTTACGATAAGGGGGATGCCGCACCTCTGGGCAGACTCAACTACGTTTACAGAGGCACTAAGAACAAGAACTAAGAAGGTAGAAATATGACCAAGATTGATATTTTTTCGGGCTTTTTGGGCGCGGGTAAGACCACGCTGATCAAAAAAATGATCCAAGAGGCCTACAAGGGTGAGAAGCTTGTGCTGATTGAGAACGAATTTGGTGAGATCGGCATCGACGGCGGATTTTTGGCCGAGGCAGGCATTCAGATCAATGAAATGAATTCGGGCTGCATCTGCTGCTCGCTGGTCGGCGATTTCGGCAAGGCTCTGACGCAGGTGCTGGAGCAGTATACTCCCGACAGAATTCTGATCGAGCCCTCGGGTGTCGGCAAGCTGTCCGACGTGATCAGAGCGGTGCAGAATCTCGAAATCGAGGGCGCAGAGCTCAATGCGTTCACCACCGTGGTAGATGCGGGCAAGTGCAAGATGTATATGAAAAACTTCGGTGAGTTTTTCAACGATCAGGTTGCCAATGCGGGCTGCATCGTGCTGTCGCATACAGGCACGGCAAGCGAGAAAAAGATCGCAGATTGCGTAGCTATGCTGCGTGAGCACAACGAGACCGCCATCATTGTCACCACCGATTGGGACGTGCTGAGTGCCGAGCAGCTGCTGGAGGCTATGGAGCGCAAGGACACGCTTGAAGCAGAGCTTGCAAGATTGGCGCATGCACATCACGAGCACGAGCACGAGCACGAGCATCACCATCACCACGATCACGATGAGCATTGCGAATGTGGCTGCCAAGACCACAATCATGGGCAC
>CAZCRV010000098.1:0-7787 GCA_964501175.1 uncultured Clostridium sp. | reverse complement strand
AATTGAAACGGCGTATTATGGGGCTATGCCGGTTGACTGTTGGATGTTGAATTTCGCATAAATTCAGCATCGGGTGGGGTCATTAACACTCGAAAGCATAACAACATTCACACGCCACCATGCCTTTCTGAAAAAGGCGGGCGAAAACTTTCATCCTGTGGGAGTGATCCGCTTGAGTGGCGGTGATCAAAGCTTTCAAAAATAACCGCCCCTGCCGCATCGCGGCAGGGGCGTCTGTGTGATTTAGCGATAGTAAACGTAAAACACGATAATGGTTCTCTCAACGCCTCCGTGCTCCAGGTCGGGTGCAGTGATCACCACGCCATCCTTGGAGAGCAGCTCCCAGGCCTGCATGTCGTCGATCTTGCAACGGAAAATCACGTCCGCGCTGGCAAATACCAAAAGCTCGTCGTCACGGATATTCAGTCCGCCGTTTCGTCCGATCACCTCGTCCACGCCGTTTCGCTTTTCGGTCACGTAACGGATATGGTGTCCGCACATCTGCTCGGCCATCTCGCGGCGAAATCGCTTGGAATCCGTCTTCTTTGGCTTGAAAATTCTCTTGAAAAGTCCCATGTCGGATCAGTACAGCTCCTTGAACTGTGTAATGGTGTCGGCAAAGTCGTCGATCGCGGTCTTGATGACTGCGGGATCGCGCATGTCAATACCGGCTACCAGGAGGCTGTCCAGAGGAGACTTGGAGCCGCCGCACTTGAGGAAGTCGATGTACCGGTCGATGTACGCCTCGCCCTCGGTCTCGATGCGGCGTACGATGCTGGATGCCGCGGAGATGCAGGTCGCGTACTTGTAAACGTAGAAGTTGGTGTAGAAGTGGGGAATTCTCATCCACTCGTTGGCGATTTCCTTGTCGCAGACAACGTCGGGACCAAAGTACTTGCAAACGATGTCATAGTAGGTCTTGCAAAGCAGATCCTTGGTCAGCGTAGCGCCTGCCTCGACCATAGCGTGCACGTCGCGCTCGAATTCAGCAAACATGGTCTGTCTGTAAAGCGTGCCCTTGTAGGTTTCCATGATCTGATTGAGGATGGCCAGCTTTTCCTCGCGGCTGTCGCTCTCGCGCAGCTTGCGGTGGCAGAAGAGCAGCTCGTTGACCGTGGATGCTACCTCAGCGACAAAAATGGTGTAGCTGGAGTTCTGGGGCTCGTTGTACTTGCGGGAGAAGTAGGAGTGCATGGAGTGACCCGACTCGTGCGCAAAGGTGGAAACGTTGTCAAGCGTGCCCACAAAGTTGAGCAGCATGTAGGGCTGGGTGTCGTAGCAGCCCGAGCTGTATGCACCGCCGCGCTTGCCGCGAGAGGGATAAACGTCTACCCAGTTCTGCTCCTTGATACCCTTTTCCAGCGTGTCGTGGTACTCGGAACCAAAAATCTCAACAGTCTTGAGTACCTCCTCGGTTGCCTCTTCAAAGGAGTATTCTTTCTCGCACTCTGCAATCAGGGGAGTGTAGATGTCGTACAGGTGCAGATTGGAAAGGCCGAGCACGTCCTTCTTGACTGCATAGTAATCAAACAGTACGCCAAGGTTCTCGTTGACCGTATTGATCAGGTTGTTGTAGATTTCGGGGGTCACCTCATCGCGGAATACCGATGCGGTCAGGCTGTCCGCATATCCTCTGACACGCGCCATGGTGGTTCTTTCCTTGACGTAAGCGTTGTAAAGCGTTGCAAAGGTGTTGCCGTACTGGGTGTAGGTCTTGTAAAGCGTGGTGAACGCTGCGCGGCGAACGCGGCGCTCGCCCGACATCAGCTTGGAGACGTAGGTCGCGTCGTTGAGCTGGATCTTCTTGCCACTCTCGTCCTTGATCTTGCCAAACTGCAAGTCGGCATTGGCAAAGATGGCGCGCACGTTGGAGGCACCGCCCATGCCGCTGGCCATATCGGCCATCAGCTTTTCGCACTCGTCGGAAAGCGTATGGGGCTTTTCGCGTTGTGCAAGCCAGATGTCACGGGAGAAGGCACGCAGCTCGGGGCATTCGTCCATCCACTTTTCAACCAGCTCGCCATCCAGGCGGATCAGGGTGGGGTTGACAAAGAATGCAGCGGAGCCCAGCTTGTTAAAGAGGTTGCGCATCTTGCCCATCATAGCCTGATAGTGGTTGTCGGTGGTGTCGGCGTCTGCGGAGAGGTGAGCGTACATATACAGCTTTTCCACTACTCTGAGCATGCTTGTAAAGTCGGTGAACATGGCAAGCAGACCCTCGGCGCTCTGGCCCATGGTGGCAGCGTGTGCGGGGAAAGCAGCAACCATGTCGGCAGCCTTTTGGTAATCGGCTTCAAAATCCTGCTCGGTGGTATAGATGTTAGTCATGTCCCACTTATATTTTGCGGGAATGTCAGCTCTTACGTTTGTCATTTTTATATTCTCCTTACTAAAAAATTATTCAACGGATTTCAAGGATTCGGCCATGTCGATGCGGTCAATGCGTCCGCGCAGCGCAAGACCCACCAAAAAGGCAAAGAAAACGGTCAGGGCAAAGGCGTAAAGGAAGCTTGGCCACTCGATTGTGATGGGGAACGCGATGGAATCGAGGACGATCTTGGACATGACGAATTTGTGCAGCAGCACGCCTGCGGGCATGCCAAGCAGTGCGCCGATGACCGATAGCACGTAGTTTTCGGTCATGACGTATCTGCGGGTCTCGCCCTTGTAAAGGCCAATGACGCGCAAGGTCGCAATCTCTCGCGAGCGCTCTGTGATATTGATGTTGGTCAGATTGAACAGTACGATATAGGCCAGCGCACCTGCGCAGACGATGATGGTCATGACCACGTAGTTCATGCTTTGCATCATATTGGTGATCATATCGCGCCTTGCGGCGTTTTCTTCTACGTAAGCCACGGTTGGGTCTTGCCGCAGCGAAGCTGCCGTGGAATCAAGCGGTGAGTCCTTGGGAGCACAGATCAGCGCGGTTTTGATTTCGGGAATCTTGCCGGTTGCATCCGTGTAGGTCTGCAAGGACATATACGCCACGTTGCCGATATAGTTGTCCGCAATGCCGCCAACCGTGACCTCAATCTCACCGTCCAATGTGCTGACTGTCAGCACGTCACCCTCACTTACCTTGAGCGATTCTGCAAGCCGCGTGTTGATCACAACCTGCCCCTGCGCGGGGAAGGCAATATCCTCGCCATCGCGCACCAAATGGATGTAGCCGTCAAGCGAATCGCAGACGTGCAAGGTCGCCTTGTGGCTGCTATGCTCACTTGTCACGTCCTGCTCGGATTGGTGCATGGCAAGCATGGTGCCGATCTTGTCCGCATTTTGCTCTGCAAAGGCGGCAAGCGTGTCATCGTCCTGCGCCTCAGTAAATGTGATTTTGTAGTCGTAATTGTAAATCTCGTCAAATTGGGAGGTTGCGATCGGCTTGATCGAATCCGAAAGGCCAAAGCCGGCAACCAGCAGCGCCGTGCTGCCGCCAATGCCGAGGATCATGACCAAAAGACGCTTTTTGTATCTCCAGATGTTGCGCACGGCAACCTTGGTCAAAAAGGGAAGCGGCTTCCACAAAAAGGGAATGCGCTCAAAGAATACGCGCTTGCCGGACGCACTGACGCGCGGACGCATGAGCTGCGCGGGCATCTGCAGGGTGGAGGAAAGCACGCTGAATACGGCCGTGCCCATGCAGCAGGCAAGGGATACGAGCGCGCAAACGACCAACAAAACGGGGTCGAATACGTAAACGAGCTTGTCGGTAAAGTCGTACATCAGCGCATAGGCAAACCAAAGCGCGCGCGGCATGCCGAGCGTGCCTGCGAAATAGCCGAGCACCGAGCCGATCAGCGAGGCAGAGCCTGCGTAGATCAGGTATTTGGAAAGCAGCGCAAAGCGTCCGTAGCCCATGGCTTTAAGTGTGCCAAGCGAAATGCGCTCGTCCAGCGCCATACGCGTCATGACCGTGGAGCAAACCAGCGCGGCCACCAGCACGAAGAATATGGGGAAGACGTTGACCACGCCCGAGATAATGGTGGAGTCGGTTTCCATGCTGACGTATCCCACGTTTTGCTCTCTGGTCAGCACAAAGGTTTGGGGGCAAGTCAGCTCGTCCAGCTCGTCGGGCAGCACAAGCTGCGCGTGCGCATCGTTCAGTTCTTGTTCTGCTGTATCAAATTCACGATTGGCCTTGATTTTCTCTGCGTTCAGCTTTCTTTCGGCAATGGTCAGATCGGTCTGCGCCTCGGTCAGCTTGACCTTTTGCATGGTCACAAGGCCTTTTGCAGCCAGATCCAGCTTGTCAAAGGTCTCCTTGGCTGTATCGCGGATCTCCTGTGCCTTGGTGCGCAGCTCCTCGTATTTGCTCATTACCTTGATCAAGGTGGCGTATTCCGTCTCGATCTGTGCAATCTTGAGCTCTACGCGGGCAAGCAGATCGGGATATTCTGTGTTATCGGGGTCTTGCTTGATCAGCCCGGTCAACTTATCGCGCGCTTCTTCAAGCTTGGTCAGCGCGTCGGTGACCTCGAGATATTTATCGTAATCCGCGGCGTTGGCAAGCTCGTTCGCACGTGCCAGCATTTCGTCTGCCTCTGCCATGGAGGCGTTGAAGTCTCTCGTCGCCTTCTCCAAGGCCAGAGCCACCTTTTCCTCCAGCTCGGCAAGCTCCTGCTCTCCTGCCTTCAGCTGCTCGTATCCGTCGGCAATCTGCGCCTCGGCGTCGGCAAATTGTGCCTCGGCATCAGCTCGGGCTTTTTCAAGCTCGGCAAGGCCCTGCTCGTAGGCTTCTACGCCCTTGGCAATCTCTGCGTGGGCCTGCTCAATGATCGAAATGCCTCTGTTTTGCGCCAAAGTTTCAAGCTTGTCCGTTACGGTCTGCTTGAGCTGCTTGATGGTCGTTTTGTATTCGTCCGAATAAATGTAAGCGTCCGTGTCAGCATCCAGGTGGATGGACGTGAAATAATCTACCGCAAAGCCGTCGCGCGGGATATAGCAGAACGAGGTGACCGATCCGCTGCCCAGCGAGGTGCTGCCGCGCTGATAATTCAGGTATTCCGTTGAGCGGGCAATACCCACAATGGTGTATTCCTCGTGCGTAAAGGTTTCGGGATCGGGATCGCGCAGGCGGATCTTGCTGCCAATGTCGTCTTCTGTGTAGCGTGCGCTGTCTGCTAAGCATTCGTTCGAGTGCATGGGCATACGCCCCGCGATGATCTCAGGGCGGCTGACCTGCTTGGAAATGCTCATAAAACGCAAGATTTGCTCGGTGCCCGCACTGTTTTGACAGATCGCGTCCTTGTTGATCACGCCCTCTGCATCCTTGATGCCATCCAACGCCTTGAGTGCCTTGACGTCGTCCTCGTAAAGTCCCAGGGTAGACGACACCGAGAAGTCATACAGATTATATTCGGTTATGAAGCTGTGAGTGGTGTCGAGCATGGCGTCCTCGATCACGAATAGCCCCGCGTAAAAGCCCACGCCCAGGGCAACGATGGCAAGAATCGCCATGTACCTGCCGGGGTGCTGCCTGATCTCGCGCCACGTCGTCTTCCCAAAGGGAAATTTCATACGTCCTCCAAAATGGTGAAAAAGCAATAGTTACCACTCGATCTGCTCGACCGGAGTGGGAGAGGGGTTGATGGTGCATTTGACCACCGAGCCGTTTTTGACGCGGATGACACGGTCTGCCATGGGGCAAAGCGCGCTGTTATGCGTGATGATAATGGCTGTGGTGCCGCTCTCGCGGCAGCTGCGCTGCAAAAGCGAAAGAATGTTTTTGCCGGTTTCGTAGTCAAGTGCACCTGTTGGCTCGTCGCAAAGCAAAAGCCTTGGGTTTTTAACCAGCGCACGGGCAATGGCCACGCGCTGTTGCTCACCGCCCGAGAGCTGAGCGGGGAAATTTTGCATGCGGTCGCCAAGGCCCACCTCGCGCAAAACCTCGGCAGGGGAGCGTGAGCTCTTTTCCAGCCTTGCGGCCATCTCCACGTTTTCAAGCGCCGTCAGATTTCCGATGAGGTTATAAAACTGGAACACAAAGCCCACCTCACGACGGCGGTACCCGGAGAGCTTTTTCTCGGTAAACTTACCGATATCCTGCCCGTCAAACAGCACGCGGCCGCTTGTCAGCGTATCCATGCCGCCGAGAATGTTGAGCAGCGTGGTTTTACCCGCACCGCTCTGACCCACGATGATGCAGACCTCGCCCGCCTCAATGCTAAAGGAAGCGTTGCGCAGAGCTGCAATCTCCACCTGTCCCGAGTGATAGATTTTATTGACCTTATCAAATTCAATCAATGCCATAAGTACCTCAATCATCGCGCATGAAAAAAATTCACATTATACCATTCTATCATTATATATCATAACGGTTTCTTTGTAAAGGCTTGTCTGTCGATTTTACACCCTATTCACAAAAATGACCGAAAAAGGTCTGATTTTGGTGCTGTTCTTGACAAATATTACAAGTTATAATATAATTATGATATAATATAGTTGATCAATCCGAAAGGAGTATGAATATGAGATTTGATAAGATTGAAAGCTTCAACAGATATACGCTGGTCTACAGCGCGGATGCTGCCGTGCGCGGCGCGATGACCTATTTGCTGGACGGTGTTCAGGCCTCGGAGGAATTTTTCTTGGAGGCGGGGGAGAATATGACCTTCCGCTGCCTGATCGACGGCTACCTTGCGGGGAAGTCGGCAAAGGCTCCCGTGGATATTCAGCTGGACTTTATCAAGGGCGGATCGCACATCAAGCTGCACGAGCTGAAGACCGAGCTGATCCCCGCTTACGAGGGCGACACCTACTATATGGAGAACGAATACTATCGCGTGGGCATCGAGCTTGCCTGGGGCGGCGGACTTTCCTATTTTGCGGATAAGCACGCGCCCGACGGACTTGGCAATCTGCTCAACAACTTTGACACGGGCAGACTGGTACAGCAGTCGTACTACGGCACAAGCGAGCCTCCCTTCGTTTGCGGCGAGTTCATGGGCAACAAGTGGGGCTATAACCCCGTGCAGGGCGGTGACCGCACCAATGCAAAAAGCAAGCTGGTGGACCTCGAGATCACCGAAAAGTCGGTTTACGTCAAGTGCCGCCCGCGTGACTGGGGACACGAGGCGTGGTATACCCCCTCCTATATGGAGAACACCTATGCCTTTGACGGCGACGTGGTACGCGTGGACAACCGTTTTGTGGACTTTTCCGGCTGGGATCACCCCACGCGCGGCCAGGAGGTTCCCGCGTTCTATACCATCAGCTACCTGGGCAATTTCTGGTTCTATGACGGGCAGAAGCCCTGGACGGGTGATGCGCTTTCGGTGCGTCGCGATCTGATCTTCTGGCCCGAGGATTGGCCTCGCCACCGTTTTCCGTTGCCCAAGGGGGTGAAATGAAAACTATTGTATATGGTGTTAATGAAAATACTTTAGATGGTAGTGAGTATATTGTCTCTGCTTCAAGTTGTACAACAAATTGTTTAGCACCTATATTAAATGTTATAAACAATAATTTTGGCATAGAAAAAGGATTCATGACTACTGTTCATGCAATTACAAATGATCAAGTAACATTAGATATAAATCATAGTAAAGGTATATTTGCAAGACGAGGAAGAGCATCAAGTCAAAATATAATTCCGACATCAACAGGAGCTGCATCATCAATTGGATTAGTTATTCCTGATTTAAAAGGTCGTATGGATGGAATAAGTTATAGAGTTCCAGTTCCTGATGGTTCTTTAATTGATGTTACTTTAGAACTAAAGACAGATGCAACAGTTGAAGAAGTAAATAAAACTATTAAAGATAATCAAAATGAAGCTTTAAAAT
>CAZCRV010000097.1:0-7799 GCA_964501175.1 uncultured Clostridium sp. | reverse complement strand
ACATTTTTGCCGTGGCTTGCCTGCCCTCAAGAACGTATCTTATAAGGGCAAGATAGGCAAAATCATAATTAAGCGTCATTTTGGAAAGGCATCCCGTGGTCTTACCCATAGCCTTACAAAGGCCGCAATAGGTTGCCTTATACAACTCGTTTTCCTTTACCTTCAATTCAGGTACAAGGGGCTTTACATATCCAAACATATTATCCCTGCCTTTACTTTCTTCCTACGTATTATAATACACTTTTATTTTCTGTTTTTCAAGATAAATATGGCAAGAACTTAAAAAAAGCAGAGTGTAAACGTAATACACACATATTGCCCAACCTCCAATAAGGAAGTTGGGCAGTTTTATTCGCCTTCGGCGAGTTCTATTGCTTCGCAGTGATATTCGGCTCACGCCGAGTGTTATTTGCTTCGCAAGTTAAAGGGCGAATAAAATATCACTGAAGCCATAAGGATTCAATATCACTATTGCGGTAGCAATAATATCACTCCGACGAAGTCGGAATATAACGCTTGCTTTCTCTGCTGATTTATGATATAATATAATCAGCATTATAGGGGTATGGGCTTTGCCCTATGCATTTGTAATACAAAGGCGAAACTTGCGATAAAACACCTAAAGGAGACATGATGGGAAGCAGTAAGATAGAACAATTATTACTTGACAAAGATTTTTCGTACCTCCAACCGTATTTTTATAATAATCGATATGCGCTGCGCTGTGAATTGGGCGTTGGTGAAGGTGATCAATATATGGTCAATGCCAAGAATCGCGCCATAGAAATATTGAAAATTTTATTTGATGATGGTATAGATGCCATTATTTTCAATTATTGGATTTTTGATCATTCCGATTGCGGTCGTGCAGAAAGAATAGCACTTGATGAACTTGAAATAACTCTTGAGGAAAGTATTCATAACGCGATTGAAAGTGAAACTGATAATTTACGATTCCTTTTGGAAATGCAAGCGGAATATCGGCATTTTACTGTAAGAGATTTGGAAACGTACGGCGATTTTGAAGATGAATATATCGGCAAACAACGAAGAAACAGAATCGTATGCTATAGTGATGGTAAAGACTTTGATTATAGCACACTCATTGACCAAGAAATAAACGGAAACGGTCATAATGTTGGTTTGGTATCATTTCAGAATGAATGCATTATGTCCGTATATGACGATCGAGGCTGTGATATTGTTTTTGCAACACATGAAAAAATGAAAGAATTTTATCACGCACTTGAACCATATTTTCTTTCATTTGACGCAGAAGAAATGAAAATACGTTTCAACAAATAAAGATTACCCCCGACAGAACGTTAAAAATCTGTCGGGGGTAATCTTTGTCTTTTGCAGAGCAATTATGCCTTTTTGGACCGTCGGGGACGCCGCTCCAAAAAGGGAAATCAAACTTCCTTATGAGAACCAGTCTTTACCACGCCGCTTTTTCCTTTACGCTTGGATATAATGGATGGCGGTCACCACGCCGTCGCGGATACCGAACATCAGCTTGGTGGTACCATCGGTGTAGACCAGGCCGCCGTCGGCGGTTTCGGTATAGCCGTCACCGTACGCGGTAATAACCGCGCTCTTGGCGTCGCCGATCTTGACGCCCTGCGGGGTCTTGACGCTGTCATCGGTCAGCACGATCTTGACAATACGGTCCACACCGCCCGTCATGACCGTGTCGTAGCGGAAGCCGGGGTACACGAAGGTCTTATCGGGGCCCTCGCCGCCGCAGCTGTCCTCTTCAATATAATCGGAGTACGCACCAAGCGCGGACGCGACCGCGTTGCCGTCGTCGCCTACGTGGATGGCAGTACCGTTATAGGAAAAGATATATTCCCCGCCCTTGCCCGCGTCACAAGCAACAAAGCAGGTCAACAGCAGTATCAATGCGAAAATCAAACTCAACTTTTTCATTTTGTTTGTTCTCCTTATTGTTTTTCTTGGGTATATCGCTCTATTCTCTCTTGCCAGAGCGCGTCAAGCGTCGCGTCACCGCGTCTGTCGGGCACGCCGTGGTTAGTCACGAGCAGCCCTCCGACGTAATCGGTCCACTTCTCCGCGCCGTACACGTTGAGGTGCAGGCCTGCGTCGTAGGTATCGCGCGACCAATCAAGCCCCAGCTCATCGTCCATGCCGACGAAATTATAATAGGTAAGATTTTTGTCTTTTGCATAGCTTACGATCTGCGCATCCCACTCTTCGTACCAGTAGTACTTAACCGAATTGGTGGGTGCCTTGACCAGCACAAGCTCAGCACCGTACTGCTCGCAAAGCGCGCGCATTTTCTCCAGATATTCCATGCTACGTGCGGGCAGCGCGGAATCGATCAGCGC
This sequence comes from uncultured Clostridium sp., assembly GCA_964501175.1. Lineage (GTDB taxonomy): Bacteria > Bacillota > Clostridia > Oscillospirales > CAG-272 > SVQP01. Next base: position 5,451 of record CAZCRV010000097.1, on the reverse strand, counting down.
GTCGGGCTCTCTTGTGTCGGTCGGATCGATCGGCACGATATCGGTCTGCATCAGATACCCCTGGTGCGTGATATCCTCGTGCTTTGCAAAGGTTCTCTTGACGTCCTCAAGCGAGAGGGTGCTCCAGCGGTCGTGATAGCGTAAAATCGGCATAAAGTAAGAGGCAAGCGACTCTTGCTCGGTCATGGACGCGCGGATGGCGTTCAGCTTGGACAGTGACCACGACATGTCCTCCAAGGTCATGCGGCTGATCTCTTCCCTGGGCGTCTGCCCGTACTTGATTGCCAGCACGTTGAATACCACGACCTTGACGTCGGGCTCTTTCTTGAGCGTATCCTCAAGGATATAGTAGGATTGCCATATCGTCTGCTGCGACGAGCCGCGCACGTACGAGGTAATGCCATACTGCTCGTAAAGCACGGCGGGCACGATGCCCTCGTAGATCTCGCAGTCGCCCACAAAGATGACGTCATGCGCGTCGGTTACATCCTCATAGCCGCAAAGTAGGTGCCCCTCGCGGTTGTCGTAACGCGACGGAATCAGCACAGCCTGCGCCAAAATCAGCAAAACAAGCAGCAAAAAGAGTGCAAGGACGGCAGAAAAAATTCTCTTTTTCATCACTGCCCTCCTTTAATTGAACGTACCGCCATAGATAAAGGCGGACGCATCATAGCCAAGTCCGTACGTGCCGAACACCAGCACCAAAAATACAAGCGCTGCCAAGGCAAGGCTGCCAAGCCAGGGGCGATCCCAAAGCTTTTCGCGCAGCGGTCTGTCCTTGCCAAGTTGGCTGACACCGAACATGATAAGAATACCCACGCTGATGACGCAGAACGAAGCGGCGCTGACGCCAAGCGAGGTCATGCTGCCGTCAAACAGGCTGCCCCAGTTGGGCGTGGTGAATACCGAAAAGAACTTTTGGAAGGTCAGCGGCACGTTCATATAGCAGTCAAACACGCGGATGAGTGCCATTAAGCAGAAGGTTCGCACCGCCATAAAGGTCTGATACGGCATGCTTGCGTGAAGTCGCGGGAATTTGGTGCGGAATTTGGTATACAGGGGCTCGAGCTCCTGAGATACCAGCAGCACCAGACAGTTCAGCATTGCCCAAACCACGAAATTCCACGCAATGCCGTGCCAAAGTCCGGTGGCAAGCCAGGTGACGACGGTGGTGATATACACGGGCAAGCGCTTGCCGATGGCCGTGCCCAGGTGTGCACGGCTCCATTTGGACAGCTTTTGCATGCTCTTGGTCACGGACAAGGGATAGAAAATGTAATTGGTAAACCACGCGCCCATGGTGATATGCCAGCGGCGCCAGTATTCCGCGGTGGATTTGGACGAAAACGGTCTGTTAAAATTCTCGGGCAGCTTAATGCCAAGCATCTCGGCAGAGCCAAGCACGATGTCGATACCGCCCGTGAAGTCCCCGTAAATGCGGATGGAATAAAACAGGCAAAGCAAGAGAAAAAACACACCGCTCTTCCGCTGTGCCACGATCGCGCCCACGGCAGGGGCGATGGCATCCGCCACCACCAGCTTTTTGAAAAAGCCCCAGGCAATGCGAACGGCACCCGTGTAAAGATTCTTACCTTCAAATGCGTGCGGCACGAAATACTGCTCGCCCGCGTCGCTGTATTTGCTGATCGGGCCCATGACAAGCTGCGGGAAAAAGCCCACGAACAGCGCGTGCTTGGCAAAATTCTTTTGCACGGGGGCTTTTTCGCGGTAGACGTCCAGCATGTAGCCGATGGCGATGAAGGTATAGTAGGAAATACCCATGATCTCGAGAGCGTACGCGCCAAACGAAACGCCCGCGCTTGTGATCTTAATACCAAAATAGCCGGACACGAACTTGGCGTATACCAAAGCAACGGTAAGGATCACAATGCCTGCACAAACGATGGCAAGATTTCCCTTTTTGCTCTTGTTTTTATAGGCCTTTCGCTCCTCCTTGGGCAGCTCCTTGTGCTCGGAAAGCCAATCGGCGCACGCGCTCTGTCGCTTACCGATCAGGCGCACCGAGGTATACGACACAACGATGACCTCCAGCAAAAACAGACAGCAAGCCACGCCCGCAAAGGCATAGAACACCACGCTGCCCGCAAGCAGCACTACCCATTGCGCCCGTTTAGGCACAAGATAGTAAGCCGCGACAAGGACAAGCAAAAAGCAAAGGAATTCTATCGAAGCAAAATTCATGCCTTACACCGTATCCAGGCGTTCGATCAGCTCCCAAAGTGCTTTTGCCGAGTTGAAATTCTCGGGCAAAATCTCCTCTGCGGGAATGGATACGTCAAAAGCGTCGTTGATATCCGTGATCAGCGTCACGATATCCAAGGAATCAAGGATTCCATTGTCCACAAGACCCTCTTCGGTTTCGTAATCGATCTCGGGGTGCAGCCCCTGTAACAGTTCAATCAGCTCCTGCATGATATTTCTCCTTTTGATTTAGTCAACTCTCTTGTGCCATCTGCAAAAGCAGGCAGCGGTCCAGCTTGCCGTTAACAGTCAGCGGCATACTGTCCAACTTATGCGTGACGTTCGGCAGCATATAGCGCGGCAGCAAGAGGCGCAGCTCCTTGGTCAAAGCAGCGGTCTCAATATCGCCCACGTAGTACATCACGATCTTTTTCTGATCGGCAAGGTAGACGCAGCAAACGCGCCCGATGCCGTCCACCGTGGCAGCAGCTGCCTCGATCTCTCCAAGCTCAATGCGATGCCCCATATGCTTGATCTGCGAATCCTTGCGCGAGACAAACACCAACTCACCGTAATCGTTATATCTGCCCAAGTCACCCGTGCGATACACTGTCTCTGGATAAGCCGACTGCAAGGGGTTCTGCACAAAGGTCTCGGCTGTCTTTTCGGGGTTGTTGAAATATCCTTGCGTAACACAGGTGCCCGAGATATAGATCTCGCCGACCTCTCCCTGCTCCGCTCTCTTGCCCTGTTCGTTGATCAACAAAATGCGGGTATTGCGGAAGGGTCTGCCCACGGGGATAGGCTCGTCCTCGGCAAGCTCGCGCTCAGCAGGCCAGTAGCAGGACATGCCGGTTGCCTCGGTCGGGCCGTATAGGTTAAAGAAGTGTGCATCCGGCAGCGCGGCACGCCACAGGTCGTATTGCTTTTTCGGGAACACCTCGCTGCCAAAGCAAACGGTCTCGAGATACTTGGGCGGGTTCTTTTCAAGCACACCAAGAGACGAGATCATGGTCAGCGCGGAAACCACCCAGCAAACGGTATTGATCTTGTGCTCGTTGAGATAATCGCACAGCTTGACCGGAAACATAAACAGCTGCTTGGGGATCAGATAGGCCGTCGCACCATACTTGATGGTGGGCATGATCTCCTTTAAGGGCGCATCAAAATACAGCGGGGTCTGATTGCCGAACACGGTGTGCTGATCAAAGCCGATGGCGTCGCAAAGGGCTTCGGTGTAATCGATCACCGAGCGATGGCAGGCAGCCACGCCCTTGGGCACGCCGGTCGAGCCCGAGGTAAACACAATATAAATGGTGTCGGTATCAATCTGCTCTGCTCTGACGGCGGCAAGTGCCGCGTCGTCCGAGGCAAAGGTGCAGATATCGTCGCAAAGTGCGACGTCAAGCCCCAGTGAGTATGCCAGCGCCATGTTCTTTTTGTCGCAGATCACCATGCAGGGCTGCACCGTGTCGATAATCATCTGCAATCTCTTGGGCGGCATGGAGGCATCGGGCGCTACGTAAAAGCAGCCTGCATAGATCGCGCCGAAGAAGGCGGCCAGCTGCGTAGGATGCTTGTCCATAAGCACGGCCACGCCGCGACGCGTGTGCCCCTTGGAAAGCAGATACGAGCCGATACTGCGCGCGCAGGAAAGCAGCTCACCAAAGCGCAAATCGTCCTTACCGTCCGAAAAGGCGACCTTGTCGGGCAGGCGCGGGGCGGTTTGCTCCAGGTATTCCAGTATATTTGTTTGCATAGTCAAAGTCCTTTATTTGAGATAGGGGGTAAGTTCCGGAATGTCGGTAATGATCTTGGTGCTGGTTGCGGGATAGCCGGTCTTATCGTAGATGCGGAAGTAATCCCCTGCGCGCCATGCATCGTAGGCTGCAACCTGCGCGTCGGTCAACAGGCATCCGCTGACGTTGTACGCCGCTGTCAGGCGCGTGGAGTCGTAATGATACCACACGGGAGCATCGGCCGTGCCGATATTGACAAGGCTCCAGAAGTGGGTGTTGTCGGTATAGCCGGGCAGACGCTGAATGTCCATATTCTCAATGCCCAGACGTTCAAAGAAGGCTTTGGATGCGGCAAAATAGCTGTAGCAATCTCCCGTGCCCGAGGAGAACAGCGCCATATAAGCGGCATATTTCCAGTCACCCTTGGTCGAGGTGTTGACGTAAGCGATATTGCCCTGCACGTACCCGTAGATCGCGCGGCATTGCGCAGCCTTGTCCATATCGGGGGTGATAATTTTTGCAATCACCTTGTCGATCTCGGCATACAGCATCTCGTCAGTCACGGTCATGGAGACCACCAGCACGGTCGCCTCAGCCTTGGCCACGTTGCCGGATGCGTCCGTCGCGGTATAGTAGACCTTGTAAGAGCCCTCGCGGTTGACGTTGACCTCCGAGGAGTCAACGGACAGCTTGATCTCACCCGCACAGTTATCGGCCAGCGTGACGTGATTACGCCACACAATACCGTCGCCGATATTGCACTCAATATCCTGCGCCCCGATGGTGGGCGGTACATCGTCCTTGCAGGGGGTCAGCACCACGTCGTATACGGGAGATTTGTTGCCGCTGGCATCGGAATATTGCACCTGTACGGTATAATCCTGATAGGAATTGAAGTCAGGCAGGTCGCCTACGTATTCACCGGTATAATGGTCCACCTCGGTGGTAGACTGTACGAAATACACGGGATCGGGAATCGAGGTGCCTACAGCCCAGTAAACCTGACGCAGCTGCATGGCAGGCGCGGTGGTATCCTTGACTGTCAGCTTGACCTTGACAGTTTTGCCGCCGCTGATCACCGAAAAGGTATATTTTCCTGCGTGATTGACGCAATCGGGGTCGAAATCCGCGCCAAAGGTAGCAGATGCGTCACCCGTCAGAAGCGCGGGCGTAATCTTCTCCCCTGCCTCAATGGTCATGCGCTCGCCGCAACCGACAAGCGTCACGCAAAGAGAGAAAAGCAGGCAAAAAAGCAACAAAATCGAGATATATCTGCTAACCGAACGGTTCATTTCAAAGTCCTTTCGGGCACGCACAGCCGCACGCCCCCATAATAATATAGTATTTATTATTATAACATTATATACGCAACGTGTCAACAGGGTTGCGGGGCTTTTTTTGAAAAATGCGCGCATGTGCAAAGCACGCCTGCCGCATCATCACAGGCGATACGATCCGTCCGTCGGTAGGGGGCGACGTCCTCGACGCCCCGGGCAGGTACAAAGAACAA
>CAZCRV010000096.1:0-7837 GCA_964501175.1 uncultured Clostridium sp. | reverse complement strand
CCCACAGTATTCCAAGAAAGGTGTCACAAATATGAAAAGAAGTTTGATCGACACGATCGATCTGACCGTCGAGGAGCTTGACAAGATGATCGCGGTGGCCTGCGACATTGCAGATCACCCCGAGAAATACGCGCACGCTTGCGACGGCAAGATCCTGGCCACCTTATTCTTTGAGCCCTCCACCCGTACAAGACTTAGCTTTGAGGCAGCTATGCTGTCCTTGGGCGGCAACGTGATCTCGGTCTCCAGCGCAGGCGCGTCCTCCGCTGCCAAGGGCGAGAGCGTGGCGGACACCGCCAAGACCGTCTCCTGCTATGCCGATATCATTGCCATGCGCCATCCCTTGGAGGGCGCGGCTCTGGTGGCAGCGCGGGCGGCATCCATTCCCGTCATCAACGCGGGCGACGGTGGACATTGCCATCCCACCCAGACCTTGGCCGACCTTTTGACCATCTACCGCGAAAAAGGCAGACTGAACGATCTGACCGTGGGTCTTTGCGGCGACCTCAAGTACGGCAGAACCGTGCACTCGCTGATCAACGCCCTCTCCCGCTACACGGGCATCAAGGTAGTGCTGATCTCCCCCGAGGAGCTGCGCCTGCCCGAATACATGTTTGCCGAGGTGCTGGACAAGAAGGGTATGACCTACCGCGAGACCACCGACCTGGTGGCTGCAATGCCCGAGCTGGATATTCTGTACATGACCCGCGTACAGCGCGAGAGATTTGCGGACGAGGCGCAGTATCAGCGTCTCAAGGACAGCTATATCCTGACTCCCGACAAGCTGGAAACCGCCAAGGCAGACCTTGCCATCCTGCATCCCCTGCCCCGCGTCAACGAAATTTCGGTTGCCATTGACAACGACCCCAGAGCCTGCTACTTTAAGCAGGTACTCAATGGCAAGCTGATGCGCATGGCACTCATTCTCAAGCTGCTTGAGGATGCTGCAAACGGTGTTCAGTCTACGCACGAGTATGCGCATGCCGTGATTGGTACAAAGCATTGCAGCAACACGCGCTGCATCTGCCACGTTGAGCAGGAGCTGCCGCAGGCATTCGTACAAACCGATGAAAACGTTTGGCGTTGCCTTTGGTGCGAAACACAAGCACAATAAAAAACAGCCCTGCAAGTCGCAGAATTGACAAAAAACAAAAGCAGAAGTCTTCAGATTGAGACTTCTGCTTTTTTGATGGGATATTACGCGCAAAAACCGTTTGGATTCGCATTCCCCCCCCCGGTGCTCGGCACAGGGCAGCACCAAATATCCCCCCTCCCGGAGGGGGGCTTGGAAGATGTGCCTGCATTTCGCTAAACTTAACTGTTTTAGTATGCATTCTATGCTTAAACTAACAAAATAGTATCTGTTGTCGGAGAAGTTTAATATTTCAAAAAGCAAATAACCACTCTCATAGCCCCCCTCCGGGAGGGGGGAACATATTGCGCTGCCCCGTGCCAAGCGCAGGGGGGAGAACGCGAATAGAATGGGTTTCTGACGATAATGCATCAACGAAAACCGCGCTATTAGCATTTTTATGTAAAAAAGCAGGAATCTGCTAAAAATCGAACATATTCCTGCGTTATTTATCAACCTCATGGGCTGTTTTTAATACACTATGCGCTTACAGGATAAATAACGTAATTACCACGTATCCCACAAGACACAGCGCGATCGCGGTCGGGATGGCAAAGGTCGCGGTCAGAATCCACGCACCGATCTGCATCCATCGGGGCTTTTCCGCCTTGGAATACGCAAGGCGGACGGATACCAGCATTCCCGCTCCCCACAAAAATGCGTGAAACAGCAGAATGATCGCCATCAGCACAACGTTTGCAAGCATCATGAGCATCGCGCCGATGATCTCTCCCCCGGGCAGTCCGCCCCCACTTGACTCACCCGCTTCGGGCGCGGGTGTGGTCACGCTTTGAACGTATACCATAGAAAGCGTAAAGGTCACGATGCTGACTGCCAGGATCAAGCATGCGATCACAAACAACGCCTTGGGACTCAGAACTTTATCAATTACTTCCTTCTCTTGCATACACGTCTCCTTACAGCAGTTTGGAAAGGATGGCCGAAATCAGCCAAAAAGCAATCGTGGCAACGTTGCCCAACGCAAACAGCGCATAAATGCAGAAAAGAATCAGCGAGAGCACCCACATCCAGGTCGGCAACGCTTTCTTGCGAAACACCAGAATGCCGGAAACGATTACTCCCGCGATCCAGAACACGGTGCTGACTGCAGTCATCACAAGAATTCCCGCATACAGCATCGCGGGCACCGCCAGCAGCAAAAGCAAAGCCGCCAGCCCCGGAAACTCGGATTCGGACATGTCAAGATCTGCGGTTTGATCAAACACGTATACCGTCCATCCCACCAAGCCCCCTACGAACACAAGGGCGCCGACGCCCAGGATCAAGCATGCGATAACAAACAGGATCACGTGCTTTTTCTGTGCGCGCACCTTTGGTTTTTTGACGGATTCGATGGTAGTTTGCTCTTGCATATGCTCACCTCTTTTCTTTGTTTGTCGTGATTGGGTGCGGGAGGAGCAAGCCCCTCCCCTACGGCGATTTTTTCGGTTGTTCTTGTAGGGGAGGCGTAAATTTGCTTGCAAATAACCTCCCGCCCGCACACTTGTCCTGATTCGCGGGAGGAGCAAGCCCCTCCCCTACAGCGATTTTTTCGGTTGTTCTTGTAGGGGAGGCGTTTCGCCTCCTGCCTCATTTATTGCTCGCTTCTATGAAGCTTCCCGATCATCTGCTCAAATTCCGCTTGGTACGCGTCCTTTTCGCTCATGTCGCCAAGCAGCGCAAGCACGCTGTCAAGTGACGCGTCGCCCGCATATTCGCTCTTGTGCAGCAGCATTGCGGTCTCGATGATGGCTGCGGCAAAGCGTGCGTCGTCGTCAAGCGTCTGGGTCAGATTGGCGTTGCCCATCTCGTAAGCACGCTCCTCGCTCTCGCTCATGCCGGGATTCTTCCAGCGCACGGCAAGGTCAAACCACTTCTCACTCTCACCCGTTGCGTTGGCGGTCTCGGTCAAGGTCACCTCGTAGCATACGGTCAGGGTGTGTCCGGCACCAACCTCGCCTGCGTCCTTGGTGTCATCGGTAAAGTCCTCCTCGGTCATGATGCGGTTTTCATAGCCGATCAGACGGTATTTCTCCACGTATACGGGATCAAAGGTGACCTGCAGCTTGACGTCGTTTGCCACGGTGGTCAGGGTGGAGGTCAATTCGCTGCCGAAGATCTTCTCGGCCTCGACCTCACCGTCGATATAGTAGTACACACCGTTGCCGTGGTCGGCAAGCGTTTCCATGTTATCGTCGCGGAAATTGCCGCTGCCAAAGCCCAGCACCGACAGATAAATACCTCCGTCGCGCTTGGTTTCCACATACCTTTTGAGCTCCTCGGGGTTGGAAATACCCACGTTGAGGTCTCCGTCCGAGGCCATGATAATGCGGTTGTTGCCGCCCTCGATATAGCAGGACTCTGCGATCTCGTAAGCCCTCTGCAGGCCTGCCTGGCCGTTGGTAGAGCCGCTGGCCTCGAGATTGTTGATGGCGTTCATGATCTTCTCATACTTATTGCCCTCGCAGCCCTCCAGCACCACTCTCTCACCGCCCGCGTAGGTCACGATGGACACGCGGTCATTCTCGGTCAGATTGGAGACCAGGTAAGAAAAGGTCTTTTGCAAAAGCGGCAGCTTATCGGTGCTGTTCATCGAGCCCGAAACGTCGATCAGAAATACCAGGTTGTTGCCCGCGGGCTTTTCTGCGTCCTTGGCCTTGAAGCCAAGCATGACCAGGTGATTCTGCGCGTTCCAGGGGCAAGGCACAATTTTTGCGTTGACACCGAACAGATCCCCCTCGGCGGGCTCTGCGTAATCATAGTCGAAATAGTTCAGCATTTCCTCGGTGCGGATGTTGCCGCCCACGTAGTCCGACTGCATCTCGGTCCAGCCGTAGCCGTTGTTGACGTGCTTGCGGAACAGGGTGTAGGACGCGGTATCCACGTCGGCCGAGAAGGTGGAAATTGCCTGCTGCGCGGTGCTTGTGAAGGGATTTTCACGAACGCCGCTCTGCGATTCGGGCGAGATAATGCCCTCTCCATTCTCTTCCGGATAAAAGGCATCCATGCTTTGATTCGGGGCATAGTTCATGCCGGGGTACGCGTCTCCGGGTGCGGAAGCATTACAGCTTGCAAGCACTGCAAGCAGCATCAGTACAGCAATACACAATACCGAATATTTTTTGAAATTACGTTTCATGATCATACTCTCCTTGCTTTGATGTAGACAAAAGAGGTTTTGGAGAATTTAGGTTTCTACGCAATACATGATCAGCCTGATCATGTCCTCGGAAAGCTCCAGCTCGGGATCGTAATCAAACAGCTGTCCGTGTCCAGCGTTGCCTGCGTCGGCCTTGAGATACGGCGAGACCACCGTACCGTCACCAAAGCAGATCCAGATCTGATACGCAGGCTGCTCGGAATCCGCGCCTATATCCTTGGGATTCTTTTGCATCAGGTAAAGCAGGTCGCCAAGCTCGCTGTCGCTCAGCCATACGGAATAGTACTCGCCCGACTCTCCGTCGGTCCAGATCAGCCGTGCAGAGCCGTCAAAGAACTCGATACTATCCGCATCCGTGGGCTGCATGTACCCTTGCCTTTGCGCAAGAGTCTGCTCCATACTTGCAATGGTGTAGGATACGGGCAGTTCCTCGTTCTGCCCGGGAGCTTCGGGAGCGGGATCGAGTGCATCGTGGAGAATACCGCCTATGATCGCAATCCCCACGCTCATGGCAAGCGTGCCAAGCAGCAGCGCGCCGACAATGGCCAATACCGCTGCGATCAAAGCCACGCGCCACGAAGGAGCCTTGCGTCTTGCCCTGTAGGTTTCCGCCTGCTGCAGAAAGCGTTCGTCCACGCCGCCGATCTCTTCGTAAAGTCTGCGTCCGTTCATATGCCCGCCTCCTTTAACACTTCGGCTAACTGCGCACGCATACGGAACAGCATGGTTTTAACCTTGCCCTCACTCATTTGCATACGCTGTGCGATATCCGAGATCGAATCGGTGTAGAAATACCTGCGAAGGAACACCACGCGCTTTTCCTCGCTCAGGCCCGCCAAAAATTCGTTGAGCAGGTCGCGCAAGCAGCCCGACTCGTATTGCTCCTCGGGCGTTTCGTAGTCTCCAAGGCAGTCCTCCAGCTCCTCAAACACCACCTGCACCCCATGCCGCTTGGCGGCGTGGTTGCGATCGTAGCGGTTAAGAGAGATATTGCGAATGATCTTGGCCATGTACGCGCCCAGGTAAGTCGGACGGTTCTCGGGCATGGAATTCCACGCCGCCAAGTACGCGTCGTTGACGCATTCCTCAGCATCCTCGTGCGAACCCACAATGGAATGCGAGGTGGCGTGCATCATTTTGCCGTATTTGACCGAGGTCTGGGTAATGGCGTTTTCGTTTCTCGCCCAGTACAGATCCACGATTTGTTTATCCTCCATAAATTCACCTCTTTTGTGTCTCACCCATTAAGACGGATTTTTTTCGGATTGGTTTCACTTTTTCACAAAAATATTTAAATAAAATGAAATTTGTTGCAAACAAATTTCTACCGCAACGTTCCGCACAAGCGGAACATATCACTCGCGCAAAGCGACATTTTGCGACAGCAAAATTATATCACTTTTGCGATAGCAAAAATATCACATTTCGCCCATGGCGAAATATATCACTGCAATGCAGTCATGACTGCATTGCACGATCTGCCGGTGGCGTCACGCCTTGCCCCGACAGCGCAACTCCTTCCAAAAGATCAAAGTAGCAAGTGTCGTCCGGCACCTCTGTGCGCACGCCCTCGATATGAATAAAGCGTTGCCCCGCGGCATTTGTGTACGAGGAAAGCCGTCTGTCCAGCGCGTCGTCCGAGTGCGCCGCGATCAGAATCTCGTTCCCGCGCAGCTCGGTGATGATCAGCGTGTGGTAAAAATCCCCTTCACGGTCGGACAGCTGCACCACGTCACCCGGCATCACCTCTGCCCTGCCCACCTCGCGTCCGTAAGGGCCCGTGCCGCCGTTTTCCATGGCAAACGCGGGAGCACCCGTCATAAAGTCGTAAAACGCCTCCACGCCGCTCCAGGCAGGTGCGCGGTCGGTGGGCGAGACGTAATACCACCCAAACGTGGGCGTAAAATTCATCTCGCAGCTGCCCGCAAGAATGCTTTGTGAGACAAAGCTGGTGCAATCCCCGCCGTATCCCGTGAAATTGATAAACAGCGGATTTCTCGAGCGCGCCCATCTGCGCGCGTATTCAACCGCCCTTGTGCGGTCGTAAGGCTTGTAAAGTAACATCATATCGCCTCCTTTTCCTTGTTATAGTATGAAAAGAAGGAGAAAAAAGACACGGACTACCCCATATATGCGCGGCAGTCCGTTTTATGATATATATCTTATTGTGCGTACTTGTTGTACAGACTGACGTGGTCGTCAATATACTGTGCGCTCTTGGATGCAAAGCCGGTCACGCATACGTATGCGCTGCCGTCCGCACCCTCGGCATAGGAAACAAGGCAGCTCTTTGCCTCGTCGGTCAGTCCCGTCTTGGCTGCGGTGATGGTCAGATTTGCGGGCTTTGTCGAGCCGTTGCCAAAGTATGCCTCCACTCTTTCCACTAAGTATCCGTGCTTTAAGTAGTAGGTCAGGTTTTTGTCACCCTCGGGCCAGTAGAAGGGCGCGTTGTAATACTCGGTGGACATGATTTTGGCGCACAGCTCATTCTGCATGGTATACGCCATAATGGCTGCCATCTCGCGGCAGGTGGTGTAGTGGTCGTCACTGTGCAAGCCCGTCGTGTTAGAAAAATGGGTATTGGTCAGGCCGAGTTCAGCTGCCTTTTGGTTCATCAGCTCCACAAAGGCCTCCTCCGAGCCTGCAATATAATTGGCAATTTCCATGCAAGCCACACCGTCGGACGCCAGAATGATGGCATACAGCATGCCCTCCACAGTCAGCACATCGCCAACCGAGTCCTTGGACACCAGCACGCCCGAAGAGCCCTGTGCGGCCATGGCCTCTTGCACCTCTTTTGTGACTGCGATATTGTCCTGCAGGCTGGTCTCATAGGGCAAGTGCTCTACGGCCACCAGCAAGGTCATGACCTTGGTCATGGATGCGGGATACATACGCTCGTCCGCAAGCTCGCCTGCCAGCACCTCGCCTGTCTTGGCATTGACAATAATGCTGTATTTGGAGTTGGTCTCGCTATCCGCAATCGTAGCACCCTGCCCTGTGGGGAGCGCGGAACCTGTGGATGCATTGGATGCAAAGGGATAGGTGGCGTTGGGGTCGTTGACGGGCGGCGTATTCTCGGGGTCGTCCGACTCACCGGGAGTAAACAGATCAAGAATGCCCGCAAAAATGCTCTCAAGCCAAGAGGGCTGCTCGTCCGCAGGGCCGGTTTGCTGTTCGCCCGTAACAGGCTCGGTCAGATTGGAGCCGGGAGTTTCGACAATGGGGGGCGTATCGTTTTGATTGAGCAACGGGATGACCACCCATTGCATGACGGCAAAGCCGCCCAGCACAAGCACGAGCAAGGCAGCAAGAATGACTGCAAGGAAGGTCAGCTGACGCATCTCAAGGCCGTTATTCGGGGATTTGTTCTGATGATTCTGATGATTCATATATATCCTCATTCGACAAACAATTCTTTATAATATCATACCATACATTCGCCCCGATGTCAAGACAGGACAAAGAAAAGAAGACCTCGCATGGGGAGAAGTAAATTCTCAAAGTAAATGCAACAGTGCAATTTAGAAGTTGCATTTAGTGTG
>CAZCRV010000095.1:0-8104 GCA_964501175.1 uncultured Clostridium sp. | reverse complement strand
GCGCAGACGTTGTAACCGAGCCCGAGACCACCAAGGCTCCCGAGACCGAGCCCGAGACCACCAAGGCTCCCGAGACCGATCCCGATGCTACCGAGGCTCCCTCCGACGAGGAAGCTACCACCGAGGATGAAAAGTCCGGCGGCTGTGGCTCCATCGTTGCTGCTCCCATCGTTGCTCTGGTTGCTCTGCTTGGCGTTGCATTCGTAGCAAAGAAGAAGGACTGATTCTTAACTGAATTATTACCCTGAATTCAAGGGGCTGACGCATAGCGTCAGCCCCTTTTTGAGTTTGTTCAAAGTGTTGCTTTTTGGAAATCTGTTTTGTGAAAAATCACTATTTACAGTTTTCCGAATTGATGCTATAATTGACTCATAAAAATTATCTCAAAGAAAAGGAGAAAAAACATGAGAAAATTTTTGACAGCAATGCTGGCTCTTTGCATGACTCTTGCAACTATGACCGTGCTGGCAATCCCCACAAGTGCAGCCGAGGTAGAAGGTGACTGGGTGACCTCCAGAGCGGGCGACGCATATGAAGAAGGAGTTACGGATTACACCCCCGCTTCAGGCTATACGTATACGACCGAGGGCTTCCAGACCATTGCTCCCGATTTTACCAACTGCAATCCTTACGTTCAGGCACACACCAAAGAGGCTTATAACCTTAAGGACCCCAACGCGGATGGAAACGGCAACGCTCTTTCCGTAAAGTTTACCGTACAGGATTTCGCATACGGCGGTGACTACGGTAATAAGGACGAATGGATCGCCATCACACTCAACAGCGAACCCGTTACAACTCAGGGTAACCCTGCATACGGCTCCGGCCTTTGCATTCTGATTCGTGGTAACGGCGGCGGTTCTGCAACCGGTCAGCCTCACTATTCCGACAAGGAAAATAATCGCTTCACCATGTTCATTTCCGGTCAGATCACTCCCGAGCTCAATGAAAACGATCAGGAGGTTTACACTTTCAGCATCAAGCATGACGGAACAAACTACGTGATGAACTTGTGTGGCACCGAATTTACCGATCCTACGGGTGTTCTTAACACCATTTTTGACGAACAGTGCGCAAACGGTGCATATCTCGGTATCACTCTGATGACCACCGAAGTGGAAACCCCCGCATCCTTCGTGATCAACGAATTCCAGGGTGCTGTTCCTTACGGTGAAGATAGTGCTGACCCCGAGGCAAACGTCAAGACTTTTGCTGAGATCGCTGATTCCGCAACTGTTCCCGCAGGCCAGCCTGCAGTAAAGTGGGACGGTAATACCGAGCAATACGATAAGATCTCCATCGCCCAGGCTGACTATACGGTACAGGAAAGCGGCCTTGTTACCCTGGTATGCAACGGCAATGCCCCCTATATCAACTTTATGCTCAAGAACGAGATCTCTTACGAAGCAACCGATTTCCCGGTTGTCGCTATCCTGACAAGAAATTGCTGGGCGTCTTCGGGCAGCATCTATTACATGTCCGGTAAGACCCTGGGATGCGGTGCTGACAACCTGATGGGCTTTGTGATTGATGAGATCAATCTTGGTGAAGGCTGGGGCCTCTCTCTGGTAGATCTTCGAGATGATCCCGAATGGGAAGGCAGAATCAATGGTATCCGTTGCGATTTCTCTGAGGTAGATTATACCGATGAGGAATACAACACGTTCGACGTTGCATACTTTGCAGCATTCCGCTCCGAAGAGGATGCAGAGCAGTACGCAAAGGATTATCTGATCGCACTGCTTGGTAAGCTGCCCGAGACCACCGAAAAGCCTACCGAGGAGCCCACCACCGAAGCTCCCACCACCGAGGCAAAGACCGACGCTCCCACCGAGGAGACTCCTTCCGAGGAAGTAACCACTGAGCCCGAAGCAGAGGGTGGATGCAAGTCCGTGGCTATGGTTCCCGCGGTTGCGCTGATCGCACTGCTCGGCGCTGCATTTGTAGCAAAGAAGAGAGACTGATATCATATTTCAAGAGCTGACGCCCTGCGTCAGCTCTTGTTATTTTATACGAAACCGTTACGGAATTTTGTGAAATGTCACCATTTACAGAAAAATCAAAAAGTGATATAATAATTGTATATTCTTTAATCTCTACAAAGGAGAAACGTTATGAAAAAATTACTTACGATTGCATTGACTGTAGTCTTTCTGCTTAGTGTTGCATCTGTGATGATGATCCCCGGTACAGCAGCAGTTGAAGGTGACTGGACAGCCTCCAGAGCTGCCGACGACTATCAGGATCCTGAAAAATACAGACCCTATTGCGGTTTTCACTATGAAGTAGACAAGGGCCTTGTATTGGATTCTGCAGACTATACCAATAATACCCCCTATACCCACGTTCATACCAAGACCCCCTATAATCTGCAGGACTCTAATGCAGCAGGCAATGGCAAGTCCATTTCCTTGGAATTTACCGTAACCGATTTTGCCTATGAGGGCAGCGACCACTGGGTTGGCGTTTCGCTTCACAGCCAGGAGATCTTTGCGCCCGGTCAAAAGGGATACGGCGAGGGTGTATCCGTGCTCATCCGCGGTGCGGGTGACGGTACTGCTATTGCGCAGTTCTTCTATCTTAACGATGACAGAGGATACACGCTGTTCAGCCAGCAGTACGTCAATATCCCGCTCAACGAGCAGGGTCAGGAAACCTATACCTTTGAGGTAGAGTACACGGGCTCGGGTTATGCCTTCTATCTGTGCGGTACCAAATTTGAGGATGCCACCAAGCTGGCAGATGAAACGCTCAATACTTACTGCGCTGACGGTGCTTACGTTGGAATTTCCTTCTATTCCACCGAGTCCGGCACGCCTATCGAAGCCAACATCAGCAAGTTCCAGGGTGAAGTTCCTTTTGGCGAAGACAGCATGGAGCCCGAGGAAAACCGCAACAACTTCGCTCCCATCGCAGATTCTTCCACCGTTCCCGAGGGTCAACCCGCGCTGATCTGGAATTCTGCCAAGGAGCAGTTCAACCAGTTCCAAAGCTCGAATATCGACCTTGCTGTCAATGACGATGGCACCATGCACGCAACCGCTCTGACCGCTTCGGGTTATATTATCTATTCTCCCAAGGTAGCCGTATCCTATGAGGCTGCGGATTTCCCCGTGATTGCGATTCTGACCAGAGCTTGTTATGCGGAATCCGGTTTGGTCTTTTACAGCGCGGGTAAGAACCTGAGTGCTCAGCCCGATTGCAGCTGCGAGATCGACCTTGCCGAATATGATTTTGGCGAAGAATGGTGCATGGGTATTCTGGATCTGACCGGTGACCTTGATTGGCAGGGCAGAGTCAATATGATCCGCATGGATATTCAAAACGTTGATATGGAAGACGAAGAAATGAAGCAGTATGACATTGCGTACATCGCATGCTTCCGCACCATTGAGGATGCAGAGCAGTATGCAAAGGATTATCTGATCAACCTGCTTGGCGCACTTCCCGAGACGACCGAAGCAGAGACCAAGCCTCCCAAGACCGAAGCTCCCGAAACCGAAGCTCCGACTGCTGAAACCGAGGCAGAGGGTGGCGAGCAGACCACCGAGGCAGAGCAGGAAGACAAGGGCTGCGGATCTGTCGTAGCAGCTCCCGCAGCTTTGCTGATCGCGCTGCTCGGCGTTGCATTCGTTGCCAAAAAGAGAGACTGATCCGAATATTTATTAAGGGCTGACGCCAATCGTCAGCCCTTTTTGTTGTGAAAATTGCACTTTTCTGCTTTTACCATTTTATGAAATATATCAATATACAGAGCGTATGCGTATATGGTATAATAAAGTACAAACCAATAAAGGAGGAAATGAGTATGAAAAAACTGACTGCCATGATCTTTTCCATCGTAATTTTAATGACAGCCGTGAACATTACGGCGTTTCCTGCTATGGCTGCGACCGAAGGGGATTGGACGACAAGCAGAAGTCCGCACGATGACGACACGTACTATATTCCCGCAGCGGGCTATCATTATACACAAGATGGATTTGTGACCATCTCTCCCGATTATCCGGAATATGATGGATCGTATCAGCATATGCACACAAAGAACGCTGTGGATCTGAAGGCAAATAACGACCAAAACGGCAACTCCGTATCTATGAAATTTACGGTATTGGAGTATGCCTACAGCGGTGTGAACCACGATAGGGATCAATGGATCGCGATCACGCTCAATAGCCAGCTAGTCGCATGGCCGGGCTCACTTGATTACGGTGAAGGCGTCTGCATTTTGTTCCGCCGTAACACGATGGGGAATGAGCTGGGCGAAGGGAAGGCAAGAATCGAGGCGTATTACGTAGATAATGAGGAAAGGGCCTTCAGTACGGTTGATGCAATGAATTCTTATCCCGTTATCAACGTAGAAATGGATGAATACGGCCGTGAGGTATATACCTTTACCGTGTCCTATAACGAGCAAGGACAGTACCTCTTTAACGTAGCCGGGCACGAATTCCATGACGTTTATCTGGACACCTTGCTTGACCGCGTGTGTGCGGACGGTGCTTACGTAGGCATTACCGTGCATACGGGCGAGGCGGGATCACCGATTTCGCTGTGTATCAACGAGTGGCAGGGAAAGGTCCCGACAGGAGACGACCAAAAAGCTCCCGAGGAGGCCATGGAGCTGCCGACCATAGAAGTCGAGTGGCCTGAGACTACGACCGAAGAGGAGACCACTCCCGAGCCCGAGACTACGTCCGAAGAGGAGACCACTCCCGAACCTGAGGCCACTCCCGAGCCGGATACGACTTGGTACGAAACAGAAGCTCCGGATACAGAATCCGATATGGATTATTATGAGACCGATATATACATAAGCACCGATTGGATAGAGCCGGAGACCGCGACCGAACAAGGTTACGTAATTGACCAGGACGAACAGAAGCTGTTTGGCGACAGAGGCTTGATTGCCGAGCTGTTTGGCGGCTGCCGCTCCGAAATTTTGATTCCCGCGCTCGCGCTGCCCATGTTGATCTGCGCAGCATTCGTATTCAAGAAAAAAGACTAAAAACCGATAGGCTGACGCGCGTCGTCAGCCTATTCTTGACAAAAGAGAGAAAACGTAGTATAATGGACATATTATACGTATGAAAGGAAATAATTCCATGAACGCAAAAAGAATCCTGTCATTATTGGCACTTTGCCTTTGCTTTGTTATGACGCTGCAATTCGCTGCATGCAACAAGGACGGCACGGGCGAAGAGCAAACAACTCCGGAACAGACCGACACACAAAATACAAACACAGAAACAAAGGCTCCCGAAGCAGGTCAGGACTCTGATAATACAACCGAGGATCAGACACAGCCTTCAACACCCGATTTTACGGTTGCGGCAAAGCCCTCTATCAACTTTGATAAGACCGTACAGGCAACCGAGAACGGCTCTGCATACGACGTAACCACCGCTTCGGGTCTTGCTTATTCCGCTACAGGCTATAAGAGCTTTGCAAACGGTGCATTTACCGTCAATACAGGCTTTACGGTCACGCTCGGTGACCAATTCTGCGATAGCTTCAACCGTCTGACGCTTTGCTACGTGACCGATGCACCCATGGAGTGCACCGTGACTTACGAGCGAAACGGCAGAACGGTGGAGGATCTGTTCTATCTGGAAGCAGGAGAGCAGACCTTCTGCGCGCTGATAAAGGGATATTTGGAAGGCATGAAGGCCTCCAAGCTGACCTCGATCACCTTTGCTACCTGCGAGGAGGTTGACGCAAACTTTGTGCTTTGTGACGTCAAGACCGAGGTTTACGAGGTATATGCAGACGATATTTTCTATCTGGAAAACGATTATTACAAGCTTGGCGTGCGTCTTTCCTGGGGTGGCGGCATTTGCTATCTGCAGGATCTGAACAAGAAGATCAGCGGCATCACCAACCTGATCAACCAGGCAGATACCGGCAGACTTGTGCAGCAATCCTATTATGGCACGTACAGCAACGGAGAATACGTAAACGGCGACTACAACGGCACACCTTGGCCTTATAACCCCGTACAGGGCGGTGACGTGCATGGCAATCCCAGCCGTATTATCGACATCGTGGTTGGCACACATTCGCTTTATATCAAGGCGCAGCCGCAGGACTGGGGACATGACGGCGATCTGACCATCAGTTATATGGAAAACGTCTACGTGCTCGAGGACAATATCGTTCGCGTTGACAACAGATTTGTGGATTTCTCGGGCTGGGAGCACAGATACGCTTCTCAGGAGCTGCCCGCGTTCTATACCTTGAGCTATTTCGGTGATTTCACCTATTACGGTGGATCCAAGTCCTGGGAGGATGCAGAGCTGACCACCGAGAAGAACCTCAACTTCTGGGGTGACCCCGCATATCACGATGATTGTACGTTCAAGATGCGCTACAGCAACAAAGAAACCTGGTGCGCATGGACCAACGGTACGATCGATTACGGTATCGGTCTTTTCGTGCCCGGCGTTGATACGCTGCTTGCAGGCCGACATGCATATAACGGCAGTAAGGAAGCAGAGAACGGTGCGACCAACTACGTAGCGCCTCTGTGCATGATGAAGCTTGTATCCTTTGAGCCCATTGAATACAGCTACATGATGACCACCGGGTCTCTTGAGCAGATCAGAGCAACCTTTAAGGCAAATAAGGACTTTGCCACCAACGAAACCTTGCACAAGAACTACATCAACGACCGTATTGAGGACGAGGGCGCAGCGATTTCCATGCAGGCGCTGAACTTTGCGGATCAAGCAACGTCTCTCAAGCTCAAGCCCACCAATAATTCCACGGTTAGCTATAGCGAGGAGCAAAAGGCCGCTGTGCTGACCATTGCTGCAGCGTCCGACCCGCACGTGACGATCGACTATACCGCATCGTCTCCTGTGCTTAAGGCAGAGGACTACTCTGTGATCAAGATCACGTACATGATCCCCGCCTCCAACAGCAGAAGCAGCTATACTGCCGAGCTGTTTCTGTGCACCGGCTCGACCATGAATGCAGAGGGCGGTAAGTCTGTACGCACGCAGGTTGTGGCCGACGGTGAGTATCATACCGCGGAGATCAAGGTTTCAAATCTGAACTTCTGGAGCGGCAATATCAACTCCATCCGCTTTGACTATTTTGACGCTTGCGCCGAGGGCGACGTCATGTACGTGCAGTCCATTGAGCTTTGCAATTAAATCAAAAAAACAACAGGGAGAAAGCCAAGGCTTTCTCCCTTATCAGTTGGAATGAAACAATTGCAATGTCAATCCGTTCTTTTTGAGCAAAGAGCCGCAAAAAGAACCAAAAACGGCGAAAAATATTTCGCCTCTGCGGAGGCGACGGGGCGCTGCCCTCGACCCGCAAGCCTTTGAAAAGGCTTGAGCGAAACTTTTATCCGTTTTTTGATAAAGTAAGGCTTCCCGGGAAAGGGAAGCCTTTTGTGTGTTCTTTACTTATCATCAAACAGCGAAACCTGATTTGCAACGCTGTTTTTGCTTGGTGCTTGCGGTGCACGAAGACCTAAGTGCTCGTATGCCAGCTTGGTCACGCATCTGCCGCGGGGCGTGCGGGAAAGGAACCCAAGCTGCATCAGATAAGGCTCGTAAACATCCTCAATGGTCACAGCCTCTTCGCCGATGGTAGCCGCCAGCGTATCAAGGCCGACGGGACCACCGTCGTAGAACTTAATGATTGCCTCCATCATTCTGCGGTCGGTGTTATCAAGGCCGAGCTCGTCGATCTCCAGCTTGTTAAGCGCATAGCCCGCAATCTCGGAATCAATGGTATCCTTACCGCTGACCATGGCAAAGTCGCGCACACGCTTGAGCAGACGGTTAGCAATACGCGGCGTGCCTCTGGAGCGAGAAGCGATCTCGTAAGAGCCGTCGTCGGTAATGGCAATGCCTAAGATTCCCGCGCTGCGGCGCACGATGGAAGCAAGCTCCTCGGGTGTGTAAAGCTCCAGCTTGAGCAGTACGCCAAATCGGTCACGCAAGGGCGTGGTCAGCTGACCTGCACGGGTTGTCGCACCAATTAAGGTAAACTTTGGCAAGTCAATGCGGATGCTGCGTGCGGCAGGGCCTTTGCCGATGATGATATCCAGCGCGTAATCCTCCATGGCAGGGTAGAGCATTTCCTCAAC
>CAZCRV010000094.1:3426-8193 GCA_964501175.1 uncultured Clostridium sp. | reverse complement strand
GCGGTTTCCTTGTTCTGCAGCTGCGAACGCTCGGTCTGGCAAGCCACCACGATACCGGTGGGCTTATGGATCAGACGAACCGCAGAGGAGACCTTGTTGATGTTCTGACCGCCCGCGCCGCTGGAGTGGAAGGTCACGAAATCGTAGTCCTCTTCGCGAACCACAACGTCGTCCAGCTTGTCAAATTCGGGCATGACCTCGATCGAGGAGAAGGAGGTCTGTCTGCGTCCTGCCGAGTCAAAGGGGGAAACGCGCACGAGTCTGTGCACGCCGTTTTCGCTCTTTAAAAAGCCGTAAGCGTTCTCGCCCTCCACGAAAATGGTCGCGGACTTGAGCCCCGCATCGTCGCCGTCCAGCCAGTCGGTCAGCTTAACCTTAAAGCCGTTTGCCTCGCACCAGCGGGTGATCATGCGGTAAAGCATCTGACACCAGTCCTGCGCCTCGGTGCCGCCTGCACCGGGGTGGAAGGAGATGATGGCGTTATTTCTGTCGTATTCGCCCGAGAGCAGCACCTCGGTGCGCTTTTTCTCTGCAATGGCAGTAATCTCGGCAAGCTCGGACTGCACCTCGTCTACGCAACTCTCGTCGTTTTCGTCAATGGCCATTTCGGCAAGAACGATCGCGTCCTCAAGGCGCGTGCAAAGCGCCTCGTAGCTCTCGATCTTGTCCTTTTGCTGCTTGATGGTCTGCAGAACCTTGGAGGATTTCTCCTGGTTGTTCCAAAACGCGGGATCGGAGGTCTGCTGCTCCAGCTCCTCTACGGTAGCCTTGGCCTGCTCGATCTTGAGCTGCTGACCAAGCTCGGTCAGATCGGCTCTCATATTTACTAAGGCAAGCTTTGCCTCTTCGAGTGCAATAATCATAATTTTCACCTATCCTTTATATCAGTATTCATTATTAACGGAAGTTTCGGGAGCGGCCGCTACTTGAACAGCACCGCCAAAATGCCTTCTTGGCTCATATCCTCTCGCAAGGTATACCCTTGGGATTGATAGTAGGATACGTCGTATTGCTCCATGCCGGACGGGATGAAGTCCTCACGCAAATCAAGAACTACGACGTTGGAGCCGGGATTCTCAGGATCAGCGTCCAGCGAGAACAGCCACGTACGATCGGAGAGCGCGCAAAGCAGAGTCTCGGATGCTGTGACCGATGCGTTTTGCGGGATCATGGCAAGCAGCTCGTGCATGCGGTCGGTGTCGGCCTGCTCCTGTTCGGTGGGCGACGCGTAAAGATTTACCAGCGTTGAAGCATAGGGGGCGGCCAGCAGAAGTGAGGTGCAAAGCGCGACGGCGGGCAGGACCTTGGCAAGGGCTATGCCCTTGATCTCTGCTTTGAGATTGGCAAGGCCGTATGCCGAGAGCAGAAAGGCTGCCGCGATGGCGGGGTATGCATAGGTGCAGAACACGCCGCTAAAGGTCGAGGCGTCTGCCACCAGATGGAACAGTACAAGTGGGATGAGCAGCAAAAGCTCTGCTTTTTTCTTTACAAATACGCAAAGGAATGCGCAGGGCAGCAGCAAAAGCAGTAAGAAGAGCAGCTTTTGGCCGATCTGCAGTCCGATGCCCGAGAACAGGCTTGTCAGCACGGGGCTTTGGACTACGGCAAGATATATGGTCGTGGCAATGAGACCGACGGTCGATACAGCGGTGCAGACCCAAGCCGCGCGTTTGCTTTGAGGTGCTGCGCTCAGCGCGAGGTAAAGGCAGAAGAACACCACCCATACCGAGGTCTCAAATCCGATGCCAAGGCTTAAGATAAGCGGGATCAGCGCAAGATAGGGGCGTTTGCCCATGATCGCGTCGGCCAGCCACAAAAGCAAGGGCAGCGAGAGCATGGAAAGCGCACCGCCAGAGGAGCTGCCGCCGATCAGTAAGGGGCAGAGGGCTAAAGCTGCGCATAGCCCGGCACTTTGCAAGGGCGAGATGGCAAGCCTGCGGCAAATGCGCCAAAGGGGAACAAGTGCGCCCAGCATGAGCACGTAAAGCGCAATGCCCACGGCAAGCATACTGTGCGAGGACAGCGCATATATGGGCAGGAGCAAATACCAAAGCGGCGCGAATTGCGTGGCAAAGTAGCTTTGGGGTGTGCCCGAGAGCAGCGTGGTAAAGGGCTGGCCGCTGTTTTTCATATAAAACAGCATTTGTCCAAAGCCTGCAAAGGTCTTGTCCGATTGCAAGGAGTCGAGTCGACCGCCAAGGATCGTGACAAACAGCCAAAGCGAGGCAATTGCAGCAAGAACTACGCCCGAAATGGCAAGCACGCACGGCAAGGCTTTGCGCGACTTTGTAAGAGGCGCGGGGTACTTGTGCCAAGCCCACACCGAGGCGACGATCGCGGCTGCCGAAAGAAATGCAAAGATCAGCGCAATGGCAAGGCCGTTGACGTAAGGGGCGGAGGCAAAGGTGGTGCGCACACCGCAGGCAAGCACGGCTGCGGGCAACGTCAGATACGTAAGCGGCGGGTAGATCGAGCTGTAGCCGAATATCAGTAAAAACAGAATGGCAAAGCAGATCAGGTATTGGGGGATCAGCGCTTCGAGCAGCAATCGCTCAAGTGCAGGATTGCTCAGAATAGTGATTCCGATGATGGCACCGCTGCCAAACAGGGCACTCAGTGCGGAATAAATCAGTAAAACCGGCATGCTTTTTTGCACTTCGGCTTGTTTTTTTGCCTTCATGGCAGTAGCTCCTTTCTCCCGCAAGGGAATAATCATAATATTATACCATATATTTGCACGTTTGTAAAGCAAAAAATGCGATAAATTCGGGATTCGCAGATACAAATAAGAAAAGAGGGGCGATTATTTCGGCACAGCCGAAATAATCGCCCTTACGATCCGATGATGTGATGCTTTCGGGTTTTTGATTTAATTTGCAAAATACCCCTCGATCTCTTCAAACGAGTCACCGTAGCACAAAACGCAGCTGCCGTCCTTGAAGCCGACGAAGTGCATGCCGACATAATTGTCCTCGCCTTCATAATTCAGCGCGACGCGTTCTAAAAGATTATAAACGTAATACGTGTAGGGCATGCCAAAAAGCGGCTTGTTTTCGGCGAACGTGTAGACGTACGCGCGGTCCTGCTCGGGGGATATGATGACGTAGGTGGGCAAGAAATCATCCTCACTTCCGATGAATTCGATTGGATAGAACGCGTATCCGTCTGCCTCCATGGTGGATTTGACCGTTTCAATATCCACGCTCTTAATCTTTCTGCGCAGCTCGTAGGAGTTCTCGGTGGGCACTTCCAGCGGCTCTACCGAGCCAAGTTCCAAAATCCTGATCAGATCTGCGTGTCCGTTTCGCATCGTCATAATCAAACAATTGGAGATGCGGATGTACTTGGAGTACAAAGAGTGCTCGTCAGGGAAAATCAAGGCCGGAAAAACTGTTCCGACGTTATCCTGCACGTACACCTGCTCAGCTTGCTCGGCGGTGGCAAATTCATAGATCACAATTCCTTGCTTTTGACCGTCCGTAACGAGCTCATAGATGTGCGTGGTTGCGTTTTCATACGCACCGTCTTGGTCGCTGCTGACATGTGTCCATCCCGCCTGCTCCAGTGCCTTGCAAATAAAGGCAGCATCCATGCCCTCGACGTCCCGGTTGAAGTAGCAGGGGTATACGGTCACGGTTTCGTTGTTTTTTTGTCCGCAGCCAATCAATGCTCCGCTGATGCATAGGCCGAGCATGACGGCACAAATGATTGAACAAAGTCGCGGCTTTTTATGGCGTTCCTCCTTAGGCATAATAATTTTTTCATTTGGTCACACTCCTTTATTGTGTTTGATTCCAATCCCATTTTATATGAGAAATCGGGTATTGTCAATCCCTCTATCTGTATAGTCGCAAAAATTCCCGAAATGTTCGGCGGTTTTGGAAAAAACATTGTAAATAAAGTGTGAATGATGCGGTTTTGTCGGAATCACTTGTTTCGTTTTGCATTCGGATGCTGTGTCAATTCTGCTTTTCGTATACGGTCTTGTAGAATTCAAGCAGCAACTGCAGCGTTTTTTCGCGCTCGTTAAAGGCAGCCTTGATGGCTTCAATCTTGGCTGTTGCGACCTCTGCATTGACCGTCGAGACAGGCTCGTCGCCGTCGTATTCATCGGTGTCGTTGACCGCGAATATTCTGTCTGTGATTTCCTGCAAGGACGACAGCTGCTCCTGCAGGCTCTTGATCTGCGCCCAGACCTCGGCCGGGGTGATCTCGTTTTGGTTTGTGATAGTATTTTTGTTTTGGTTCATGATAATTCTCTCCTTGTTTTTGTTTTGATTGAAAGGTTTATTGCGATCGCCGGTTCCTTTTTTCACTTGTATAGTCGCCAAAATGGCAAAAGGTGAGGTGGATTATCAGAAAAAGATCAATACTGTCAAATCCGTACTGCTATCCAAAATTTACGCTTGACATATTATGCGGAAATTTGTATAATAGTATATGTAAAACTATATTCATTTTACGGAGGACAAAACAATGAAGGTTACCAACAATAGCATTATCGGCGACGTTCTGGACTACGATCAGGGCACGGCTCGTTTCTTTTTCGAGATCGGCATGCACTGCTTAGGCTGCCCTGCTTCCAGAGGCGAGAGCATCGAGGATGCTTGCGCAGTTCACGGCACCGACGCTGACGAGCTGGTAGCAAAGCTCAACGCTTACCTGGCAGACAAGTAAGCAAACAAAGGGGCTGCGGGCGATTCGTGAATCGCCCCTACGGGGACGCGGACCGTCGAGGACGCCGGTCCCTACGGGGACGCGGACCGT
>CAZCRV010000094.1:0-3326 GCA_964501175.1 uncultured Clostridium sp. | reverse complement strand
GAGGACGCCGGTCCCTACGGGGACGCGGACCGTCGAGGACGCCGGTCCCTACGGGAAATGCAAACCGTTCCGCAGCCCCCATAGTTTTACATCATGAAAAGAGAAAAGAAATTTGATCAAAGGCTGGCAGGCGCGATCCCGTATCTGCGTCGGGGCAAGGTGCTCTCGGACGTGGGATCGGATCACGCGCACCTGCCGATATACGCGTGCCAAAACGGCATTTGTCCGCGCGCGGTCGCGTCGGACATCAATCGCGGCCCTGTGGAGAATGCGCGCCGCAATATTGCCGCTGCCGGGCTTTCGGATAAGATCGCGACCGTATGTACGCCGGGGTTGGACGGCATTCGGCAATACGCGCCCGAGGATATCACCATTTTCGGTATGGGCGGCGAGCTGATCGCGTCCATCATCGAGGCCGCGCCCTGGACGCGCGACCCGGCCATAAGGCTTGTGCTGCAGCCTATGTCGCATGCAGAGATTCTGCGCGCGTACCTGCTCGAGAACGGATTTTGCATCCTTGATCAGACCCTGGTCAAGGAAGAGAAGGTATACCAGATCATTTGCGCCGAATACGACGGTGTCGAGCGCACAGAGGACGACATGGCCTTGTGGTTTGGCAGCCATAACATAGAAAGAATGCACCCGCTGCTGGCGGAGTTGTTAGAGAATAAACGCCGCCTGTTGCAAACGAGCGCGGACGGCAAACGCATGGGCGGTAAGGACGCGACGTTTGAGCTTTGTATGCTTGCCAAGATCGACGCGCTGTACGCCCGTCTGAAGGAAAGGAACTCAGTATGACAGTCAGAGAATTTTATCGTGCAATGAGCACGGTCGTGCCCCGCGAGCTGGGCTGCGATTGGGATAAGGATGGGCTGAATGTTTGCCCCGATCCGAATAGAGAAGTCAAAAAGGTACTGGTCGCGCTGGACGCGACAGCAGCCGTAGTGGACAAGGCCGTGGCCGAGGGTTACGACGTGGTCTTTTCGCATCATCCCATGCTGTGGGATGGGCTGAAGGTTGTCGATGCCGATGACGCTTTGGGCGCAAAGGTCATATCGCTTTGCAAGAGCGGTGTGGCGGCCATTTCGTTCCATACGAGAATCGACGCAGCAAAGGGTGGCGTCAACGATATTTTGGCAAGCCTTGTCGGTCTTGAGGACGTGGAAACCTCGGGTATTGAGAACATCATGCGCGTGGGCAATCTGCCCGCTCCCACGTCGGCTGCCGCGTTTGCCGCAAAGGTCAAGGATGTGCTGGGCGCTCCCGCTGTGCTTTGTGCGGATGCGGGCAAGGTCGTCAGCCGCGTGGCCGTGGTTGGCGGCAGCGGCAAGGATGAGATCGGTCTTGCCATGGCGGCAGGCGCGGACACCTTCCTGACGGGTGAGCTGAAATATTCGCAGCTTTCCGAGCCTGCGGGCATCAATTTGCTGGTTGCAGGCCATTTTTACACCGAAGCACCCATTTGCGAGCGCCTTTGCGCGTTGATCGCCAAGGTCGCGCCCGAGGTGCAGACCGATATCGTCAAGAGCTGCCAAGTGACTGTTATATAAAAGGAGAGAAATATGACATACGTAGTATCCGATTTACATGGAAATTATGATAAATTCAAGGCTATGATCGAAAAGATCGGACTTAGGGACACCGACATCCTGTACGTGCTTGGCGACATTGTGGACTATGGCGAGCAGTCGATGGAGCTGATTGGGGATCTCAGCGTGCGCTATAACGTATACGCCATCGCGGGCGAGCACGACTACCTGGCCGTGCGTATGCTTGCGGGCTTTGAAAAAATGCTGTCGGGCGCGCAGACCCCCGATGCCGACTTTATTGCAGACATGCAGAAATGGGTGGCAAACGGCGGACAAGCGACCCTGGACGCGTTCCGTGAGCTTGATGGCGAGATGCGCGAGGGCGTGATCGACTATCTGTCCGACCTGGCACTTTACGAAGAGGTGCGCGTGGACGGTGAGGATTACCTTTTGGTGCACGCGGGCATTGCGGATTTTGATCCCGATATGGATCTTGAGGACTTAGAGCCCGAGGCGTTCATGTCCGAGCCCCTGGATCTATCCAAGCGTCTTTACAAGAACAAGACCGTGGTCGTCGGCCACCTGCCCACCACCGAGGAAAACGGCGGAAACGGCAGAATCTGGTTTGGCAACGGCGGCGTCAATATCAACTGCGGTGTCAAGGACGGCGGCTATCTCGGCTGCCTGAGACTTGACGATATGAAGGAATTTTACGTCTGATGGACAAGACTGAGAGAGTCTTGCTCCCCAAGGGGAGTGAATATACGGTAGAGATCACCGACGTCAACAACCTTGGCAGCGGCGTGGGGCACATCGAGGGCAAAACCGTCTTTGTGCGCGGAGCGGTCACGGGTGATACGGTCAGGATCTCGATCATCAAGGACACCGCCACCTATGCCGTGGGCAGGGTGCTACGGTTGGAAAAAGTCTCGGACGTGCGAGACACCGAGGTCTTTTGCCGCGCGCCCGACGCGTGCGGCGGCTGCGTGCACCGCTACGTGACATACGCGCACGAGCTGGAATGCAAGAGAGATTACGTGCAAAACGCCTTTCGCAAGGTGGGCTTGCCCGACGTCGTGGTCGCGCCCGTGCGCACAACGGGTGTAACGCGCGGATACCGCAACAAGGGGCAGTATCCGGTCAAGCAGGGAAAGAGCGGCATGGAGGCAGGCTTTTTTGCGTCCAAAACGCACAATTTGGTCAAGGCGGATAAGTGCGCCTTGCAGCCCGAGATCTTTGGCGAGATCGTGGCGTTTGCCTGCGCCTTTTGTGATGCGCATGGCATCAAGGCATACGATGAGATCAGCGGCAAGGGGCTTTTGCGCCATATTTATCTGCGTCAGAGCAAGAATAGCGAGCAGGTCATGCTGTGCCTTGTGCTCAACGGCAAGGGCATGCCTGCGGAGAGAGCATTTGTGGCCGAGGTGACTGCCAAGTTTGCGCAGGTCTCGGGCATCGTGCTCAATTTTAACGAGAAGAATACCAACGTGGTGCTGGGTAAGGAATACCGCACGCTTTGGGGTAAAGAATACATCGAGGACGAGCTGTGCGGCCTCTGCTTCAAGATTTCGCCCGGCTCGTTTTATCAGGTCAACCGCGACGGCGCGGAGTTGCTTTACGGCCTTGCGCGCGAGCGCGCGGCTTTGACGGGCAGCGAGACCCTGATCGACCTGTATTGCGGCACGGGCACCATCGGGCTATCCATGGCCAAGGACGCAAAGGAGCTTGTGGGCATTGAGATTGTGCCCGAGGCGGTGGAATGCGCACGTGAGAACGCTGCACGCAACGGCATCGGGA
>CAZCRV010000093.1:0-8194 GCA_964501175.1 uncultured Clostridium sp. | reverse complement strand
AGATTTTGGCAAGTGATTACGACGGCACGCTCAACGTGGGCGGTACGGTCAGTAAAGAAAATATCCAAGCCATTCAGAAGTGGTGCGCCGCGGGCAATTTGTTTGGCATGGTCAGCGGAAGATATATTGCATCTATTCGCTCATTTTTGGAAAAAGACAACATACCTTATGATTTTTTGATAGGCAATAATGGCTCGGTCATTACCAATGCAGCAGGCGAAATCATCAAGCGCATCTGCATTCCGCACGAGACCGCTATGGCACTTTTGCAGGAAATATTCAAGTATGAGGCACATCACGTGTCTGCCTCGTACAATGAAAGAAGCCTGTGGGTCAATGCGCAAAATCGCATTTGGACGGACGAGCAGGGCTTGCACGTGGACGATACGTGCATTGCATACGTCACGCAAATCTCGGCAAACTTTTACAGCCCCGAGGATGCGCTCGCGGTGCGTGATGCCTGTATGGCAGCGTTTGCCGGGCAGATTCGCGGCGCGATGCCAACCATCCAAAGCATCGACTTTAATCATGCGGAGGTGGGGAAGGATGAGGGAATTCGCCGCTTGCTCGAGATGCGTGGCATAGAGCCCGAAATCATTCTCACCGTGGGCGATGGAGAAAACGATCTTCCTATGCTCGAAGCCCCCGATTTTTGCGGCTACGCCATGCAAAGCTCCATGCCTGTGGTGCTTGAGCGCATCAGCCGCACCACGGGGAGCGTGGCGGCGTTGATTGAGGAGCATTTATAAATTAGTTTGAGCGTAGGTAGGAGGAGCAAGCCCCTCCCCTACCTTGGTATGGGTTTGCGTGTTGCGCCTATAAATACAGATAACCTAAGCATCGTGTGGTAGGGCAGGGGCTTGCTCCTGCCGCGTTGTAGGGACCGGCGTCTTCGACGGTCCATGAAAAAACGGACAGAGCATTTGCTCTGTCCGTTATCTTTTTTACTTAATCAAAATACCCCAGCTTATAAAGCAGCTCCGCACAAAGCAGAGCGCCGCCTGCTGCGCCACGCAGCGTGTTGTGGGCAAGGGCTACGAATTTGTAGTCGTAAATGGTGTCCTCGCGCAGTCTGCCGACGGTGACGCCCATGCCGCCGTAAATGTCGCGGTCCAGCTTGGTCTGCGGGCGGTTATCCTCTTCCATGTAGGTAATGAACTGCTCGGGTGCGCTGGGAAGTCCCAATTCCTGGGGCTTGCCGCTGAAGGTCTTCCAACGCTCCAGGATCTGCTCCTTGGTGGGCTTGTTTTCAAACTTGACAAACACAGCCGCCATGTGGCCGTCGGTGACGGGCACGCGAATGCATTGCGAGGTGATCAGGGGTGCGTCAGCCTTGACGATCTGACCGTCCTCTACCTTACCCCAAATGCGCAGGGGCTCCTGCTCGGATTTTTCTTCCTCGCCGCCGATGAAGGGAATGATGTTGTCAATCATTTCGGGCCACTCGTTGAAGGTCTTGCCCGCACCGGAAATGGCCTGATAGGTGGTGACCACCATCTCCTTGATGCCAAAATCCTTGACAGCGGTCAAGGCGGGCACGTAACCCTGGATCGAGCAGTTGGGCTTGACCGCGATAAAGCCGCGCTTGGTGCCAAGTCTCTTTTTCTGCGCCTCGATGACGGCGTAGTGATCTGCGTTGACCTCCGGAATGACCATGGGCACGTCGGACGTCCAGCGGTGTGCGCTGTTGTTGGAAACGACCGGGATCTCAGCCTTGGCGTAAGCCTCCTCCAGCGCCTTGATCTCGTCCTTTTTCATGTTGACTGCGCAGAACACAAAGGATACAAGACTCTTGACAGTCTCGATGTCCTCGGAGCTGATGACGGTCATATTCTTATATTTCTCGGGCAGAGGGGTAGTCATCTTCCATCTGCCGTCCAGCGCCTGCTCGTACGTCTTGCCCGCGTTGCGGGGAGACGCCACCAGAGCGGTGACTTCAAAATAGGGGTGATTTTCAAGCAGGGTCAGAAAACGCTGACCAACCATACCTGTAGCGCCAATGACGCCGACTTTACATTTTTCCATAGCGGTACTCCTTGTTGTAGGGAAAATCATACTAATATCATATCACACAAGCGACCGAAGTGCAACACTTTTTTGCAAGAAATTTTGCGAATGCTGCAAAATTGTGCAATCGGTGTGGGATAATATCGGGTTTTGTGGGGGATTTGTGCAATTAAACGATCGAAAAATTCAATTTTGTGTTTTCTTTTGCTCCACCATCTGCGAATACACCTCGTTTTTGTGCACACCGCGTTCGCGGGCGGCTGTCTTGATGGCGTCCTTTTGGCTCATGCCCGCATCCACGTGGAATTGCACGTGCTCGGGTACGGTCATATTCTGCCAGAATGCGCACTCTTGCGCACAGCCTTGGGTTGTACCCTCAATGACCAGCACGTATTCACCGCGCGGCTCTTTTTGCTCGTAAAGCGCGATCGCACCGCCCAGCGTGGTGCGCACGACCTCCTCGTTGAGCTTGGTCAGCTCGCGGCAAAGCGAGATGCGGCGATCCTCGCCAAAGGTTGCGGCAAGATCGGATAGCGTCGTGCGCAGCTTGTGCGGTGCTTCGTGCAAGATCATGGTGCGCTTTTCGTTCTTTAAGTCATTTAAGTGCTCGCGGCGCTCGGATTTGTTGGTGGAAAGAAAGCCTTCAAAGGTAAAGCGACCCGTGGGCAGGGCAGAGAGCGTCAGCGCGGTAATGGCCGCGCAGCAGCCGGGAATGCTGGTCACACTCACGCCTCTCTCGGCGCACAGCACCACAAGGTCTGCGCCCGGGTCGGAGACGGCAGGCGTGCCCGCGTCTGTCACCAGCGCGCAGGATTCTCCCGCTTGCAGTCGCTCAAGGATCTGCTCGCCTCGCTCGCGCTTGTTGTGCTCAAAATAGGACACCATGGGCTTGGAGAGCCCTAAGATGGAAAGCAGCTTTTGCGTGTTGCGCGTGTCCTCGGCAGCAATAAAATCCACCTCGGAAAGCACCTTGACGGCACGCTCGGAAAGATCGGCGAGGTTGCCGATGGGGGTGGCGACAAGATACAGCATGCCGCCCACGATGGCGTTCTTTTCTTCGCGATATTCGCTTGATTTGATGGAACTCATCACAAATTCCTTTCGATTGTCATAGGATAAGAGTAAAACTTGTAAGGGGGCAATATATGGCGATCAAAATTTACATAGATCAGGGGCACAATCCTGTCAATCCCAACGCGGGCGCGGAGGGAAATGGCCTGCGCGAGCAGAATATTACCTACCGTATCGGAATAGAGCTTGCAGAGCTGCTCCGTGCCGATCCCGATTTCGAGGTGCGGCTGTCGCGGCCGACAGCGCAAACGCAGCTGGGGAGCTCGCTTAGCACCAGTCTGCGTGCAAGAGTGCAGGATGCCAACGCCTGGGGCGCGGATTACTTTATCAGTCTGCATACCAACGCGTCCGAGATCACGTCTGCCACTGGCACCGAGGCCTTTGTCTATTCGCGCGATGGCATGGCGTTTGATCTGGCCGAGGACGTGGTTGCGGGCGTTTCGAACGTCACGGGTCTGCCCAATCGCGGCACCTTCGTGCGCTCGGGGCTCTACGTGCTGCGCAAGACCGCCATGCCTGCGGTGCTCTTAGAGCTTGGCTTTATCACCAACCCGGGCGACGCGGCGCTCATGAACGAAAATCCGGGATTGTTTGCCGAGGGGATCTATCAGGGGATCAGGAATTACACCGAAACATAATCCGTAGGGGCGATTCACGAATCGCCCGTACGGCAGAGAAACGTTTTATTTGCGGGCGATTCGTGAATCGCCCCTACGGTTTTGTTACGACAACATTCTGAGCAATTCCGCCTCGTCAATGATAGTCACACCAAGATTCTGCGCCTTGGTCAGCTTGCTGCCTGCGGCCTCGCCCGCGACCACGTACGAGGTCTTTTTGGAGACCGACGAGGAGGTTTTGCCGCCCGCAGCCACGATCAGCGCCTCGGCCTCGCTGCGACCCATGGTGGGCAGCGTGCCTGTCAGCACGAAGGACAGCCCCGCTAACTTGTTGCCCACGGGGGCGGCTGTGGACTCGGTCAGTGCGCCCGCAGCGGCAAGACGCGCGCAGAGTGCGCGGCTTTCGGCGCGGGAGAAGTATTCGATCACGCAATTGGCCGTGATCTGTCCGAAATCGTCCAGCGCGCAAAGCTCCTCGGCCGTGGCGTTCATGCAAGCGTCCAGCGTGCCGTAGCGGCGCGCAAGCGCGGTGGCGGCCACCTGGCCGATATTGCGAATGCCAAGCGCGAAGATCAAGCGTTCCAGACCTGCCTGCTTGGATTTTTCAATGGCGGCGATCAAATTGGCGGCAGACTTGTCGCCCATGCGCTCAAGAGTCGCGATCTGTTCGGCTTTCAGCGCGTACAGATCGGCCGCGTCGTGGATCAGATCGGCATCGATCAGCGCGTCCACGATCTGCGGGCCAAGGCCGTCGATGTCCATGGCGTCCTTGGATGCAAAATGCTCAATGCCGCGCGAGAGCTGCGCGGGGCAGGAAGGATTGATGCAGCGCACGGCTACCTCGCCCTCGGCCTGCACCACCTCGTGTCCGCAAGAGGGGCAATGCGTGGGCATATGGAAGGGAATCTGCGTGCCGTCGCGCTTTCCGGGATGCGCGCACACCACCTCGGGGATGATGTCGCCGCTCTTTTGCACTGAAACGGTGTCGCCAAGCATAATGTCGCGCTCACGAATGAAATCAATGTTGTGCAGCGTCGCGCGAGAGACGGTCGTGCCCGCCAAGCGGACGGGGGAGAGCTCTGCGGTAGGGGTCAGTACGCCGGTGCGACCGACCTGGATGGTGATCTCATTGAGCCTTGTCTGCTTTCTCTCGGGCGGGAATTTGTAGGCAACCGCCCACTTGGGGGTGCTGACACCCTCTCCAAGCATCTGACGCTGCGCAAGGCTATTGACCTTGACCACCACACCGTCAATGTCGTAGGCAAGGTCGTCGCGCATCGCGCCAATCGTTTGAATGTGGGTAATGATCTCGTCTGCCGTGTGCACCACGGAGCGCAGCTTGATCGCGGGAAAGCCCAGGGCATCCAGGCGATCCAGCGTTTCCATATGCGTTTGGGGGGCGTGGCCGTCGGTGTAGAGGTCGCCCTCCTGGTAGTTGAAAATAAAGATATCCAGCGCGCGCTGCGCCGTGATCTGCGGGTCAAGCTGGCGCAAGGAGCCCGCCGCAGCGTTTCTCGGGTTGGCCATGAGTGCTTCACCCGCCGCCTCTCGCTTTTGGTTGATGCGCTCGAATACGGCGCGCGGCATGTAAACCTCACCGCGCACGGTCAGCGTCAAGGGCTCGGGCAGCGTCAGGGGGATTGAGAAGATGGTGCGCACGTTTTGCGTAATGTCCTCACCCACAACACCGTCACCGCGCGTCGCGCCCGTGACCAGCACGCCATTTTCGTAGATCAGCGAGCAGGACAAGCCGTCGATCTTGGGTTCGACAGAGAAGAGTGCATCGGGCAGCTCGGCATGCACGCGGTTGACGAAATCGGTCAGCTCGTCAAAGGAAAAGACGTCCGAGAGCGAGTCCATACGCACGCGGTGGGTCACCTTGGCAAACTTGTCCAGGGGCTTGCCGCCCACGCGCTGCGTGGGGGAGGCGGGATCAAAATATTCGGGGTGCGCCTCTTCGAGAGCCAGCAGCTCGTAAAACATACGGTCGTATTCGTAATCCGAGATGACCGGCGCGTCGTCCACGTAGTAAAGCTTTGCGTGGTGTGCCACCTCTCGGCGTAATTTTGTAATTTTCTCAAAAATCTCGTCGGAATGTGCCATTTCGTCCTCCGAAAATTAAAATACATACATAATTATTATACCAAAAATATGACGCCGTGTCAACGGAAAGCAGAGATTTTATCGCCTGTTGCAAAAAGCAGAGTGTACGGGAATGCGCGTAACCGGGGACGGAGCATTGTTACGCCGCGTGCAAACTGAACACAAAGCAAAACCGAGGTCGCGGTGTAACAAGGGCCTGTCCCCCGTTACGCACCGGATTTACAGTCGGATGCACGATCTCGCGCGCGTAACAGGTGGACGGAACCGTGTTACATTGTACGACCTTTGGTCGCAGCAACGTAACGCGGACCCGTCCCCACAGTTCCACAGTTCCACAGTTACACGCTTGCATTTTTTGATTTTCTCGCTTCAAGCCCTTGACGCAAGTTCGGATTTGTATTATAATATTCTCCGTATGTGATTTTAGTTCGGACTGTCAAAGGAGTGAGGAAAATGCTGAAATCGGGCGGAAGAATGAGAAATTTCCGAGTTTACGGGCATGAAAAGAAAAAGGATTACACCGAGGGGCCAATGCTCGGCAAGATCATCCTGTTCATGCTGCCTGTTATGCTGACGGGCATCATTCAACTGCTGTACAACGCGGCCGACATGGTGGTCGTGGGCAACTGGGCGGACAATGCTGATGCGGCTGTTGCAGCGGTTGGTGCGTGCGGTGCACTGATCAATCTGATCGTCAACCTGTTTATGGGTCTTTCGGTCGGTGCGGGCGTGGTCGTGGCACAGAGAATCGGTGCGTCGGATCACGAGGGCGTGCAAAAGGTGGTACATACTGCCATTTTGACCTCGATCTTCACGGGCATTGCCGTAGGCATTTTCGGCTTCTTTATGGCCAAGCCCCTGCTTGTGCTGATGGGTACCAACGAGGACGTGCTGGCCGAGGCTGCGCCTTATATGAGCGCGTATTTCGTGGGCATTCCCGCGTCCATGGTGTATAACCACGCGGCAAGCATTCTGCGCTCTAAGGGTGACTCCAAGAACCCCTTGATCTTTTTGACGCTTTCGGGGCTTGCAAACGTATTCCTCAATCTGATCTTTGTTTGCGTGTTCCACATGGGTGCTGTGGGCGTTGGTATCGCAACCGCCGTTTCGCAGTATATTGCCATGGCTATGGTGCTTTATCATATGGCTACCTTGGACGACGACTGCCATCTTGACTTCAAGAAGCTGGCCGTGGATAAGGATTCGCTGAAAAAGATGCTGCGCATCGGTATCCCCGCAGGCCTGCAGGGCACGTTCTTCTCTCTGTCCAATGCGCTGATCCAAAGCACGGTCAACACCTATCCCACCGTGGTGCAGACGGGTAACACAACCGCGGGCAACATCGAGGGCTTTGTGTATATCTCCATGAACTCCTGCTATCACGCAGCGCTGACCTTTGTCGGGCAGAACACGGGGGCCAAGAAGTACGACCGCGTGCTGCGCGCGTCCTTGATGTGCCTGGTAATCGTCATTGTGGTCGGCCTTGGCATGTCTTCGCTGATCTACTTTAACGGCGAAGGCCTGATCTCGATCTACCGTCCGAATCAGCCCGAGGTCGTGGCACACGGCATGGCAAGACTTTCGATCATTTGCGTGACCTATTTCCTTTGCGGCATTATGGACGTATTCAGCGGCATCATGCGCGGCATGGGCAAGTCGTTCTTGCCGATGATGGTCTCACTGATCGGCTCCTGCGTGTTCCGTATCGTATGGATCATGCTGTTTTGCCCCGGATTCCCCGAGCCTATCCAGACGCTGTATATTTCGTACCCCATTTCCTGGATTCTGACCGCTGGCGTGCATCTGATCTGCTGTGTTGTTACCTGGATTCACCGTGTGCGAAAGCTCAAAAGGGAAGAGTTGGCCAATGCTTCTGTGCAAGAGGCTGCCATGTAAATATGACTTAAAAAACCCGCTTCGGCGGGTTTTTTTGTCCGATCGCGTAAATCCTCTTTACAATTTCCAGAAAACATGGTAAAATGTATATGGAAAACAATGCGAACACGGAGGTATATATGCAACTGCACGAGGATAAACAGAAATTTTTGGAGATCTACAACAAATACATCAAGCGCGAGGGCGCGGATAAGCTGCTGGCGTTTTTGGATTCGGACGCGAGCGACTTTTTCACGGCTCCCGCAAGCACGCGCTATCACGGCAACTTTGAGGGTGGTCTTTTGCGCCACAGTCTCAATGTCTACGAATGCCTGCACGACGTTCTGAACCGTCCGCGTATGAAGGATCTGTACGGCATTTCCTATTCCGAGGAAAGCATTGCCATCGCGGCACTCTTGCACGACATCTGCAAGGTCAACTTCTACAAGACCTCGTTCCGCAACGTCAAAAACGAGTTTGGCAAGTGGGAGAGCGTGCCATACTATACCATTGAGGACAAT
>CAZCRV010000092.1:0-8305 GCA_964501175.1 uncultured Clostridium sp. | reverse complement strand
GCAACCTCTTGGATTTACGAATATATCAAACTAATTTGCAGGAGCTGACAATATGCGTAACATTGCAAAGATTAATGAAAATGATAGAAAGGCACTCTTTCACAATACTGCCGCAAAGATGGGTATGACCGACGCCATCATTGAGAAGGACTTTTGGGTGTGCTATATGCTTGATTACCTTTTCCATCGCTGCGCGTGGAAGGACAATATCGCCTTCAAGGGTGGTACAAGCCTGTCAAAAGCCTATGGCTTGATTGAACGCTTTTCAGAGGATATCGACTTGATCCTCGATTGGCGTGTTCTCGGTTATGAAATCAACGAGCCTTGGGAAGAACGTAGCAATACAAAGCAGGATATTTTTAACAAGGAAGCTAACACAAGAGCAGAAGTGTTCTTGCGTGATATTTTTCTTCCTTCTGTCGTTTCTGATCTCACGGCAGAGCTTGGCGAAAATATTAGATGCTTTATTGACGATGACGATCCGCAGACTGTAAAAATCGTTTATCCGAATAGCTTCGCAGATATGTCGATCCTTCAGGAGATCAGACTTGAAATCGGTGCACTTGCGGCATGGACTCCTGTAAAGATAGCGGATATCACTCCATATGCCGCGCAAGAATACGGCAGATTGTTTAAACAGCCTGCGACGGATATCTTGACCGTTCTGCCGGAGAGAACCTTTTGGGAGAAGGTTACAATACTACATAGAGAAGCCTTCCGCGCGGAGGACAGACCATTCCCGTCGAGATATTCAAGACATTATTACGATCTCTATCGTATGATGCAAACTGAAGTCAAAGACAACGCCTTGGCGGATAACGACCTGCTTACCCGTGTTGTTGACTTTAAGGACAAGTTCTACCGTTGCCCGTGGGCGAGATACGATCTCGCGAAGCGCGGTACAATGCGTCTGATGCCACCCGAATATAACCTCGATAAGCTCCGTGACGACTACGAGCATATGCAGAATATGCTGTTCGGAAACAAGCCAAGCTTTGAGGAAATAATGGATGGTATAGCAAAATTGGAAAAAAATATCAATTCGAATATATAAGGTTATGGAGCAATGGTATGCCTACGTTAAGTGAAATATTTGATAAAAGAAAAATAATGTTATATCACAACGAAAGTCTTGATCTTGACCATTATTATCAAGAACCGTATCAAGATGATGGTGATGAAATAAGAGAAATGGGAGATCCCTTTGAAACCAACAAGTCTAAGAAAAAGCGAAAAATTGATCTTACGTTTGAGGATCGGACATATTCTGGCTTTTCTTTCTTTATGGATGGATCGCGACGAACCTACAAAATAGGCGATATGGTTTTAGATGGAAAAAAGATATATCCCGTCGTCATAGCTCAAGTTCGCGCTGGATGCACAGAGCGAAACAATCAAAAGAAGCTTCATGCTTATGGCGAAGTGAAAAGAAAAAACCTTTTGCTTTTAAGTGACAAAATGAACGATGTTGATTTTGCCGAGATCCGTCAACGGATTATGAAAACAAAAATGGCACAGGACTTACATTTAGACATAGTCACTTATCATTTTGACCCCAACAGAGATAATGTTCCTGTAAACGCAGCAATTGCAAAAGCGAATACCATGATGCATGATATGGAGATTGATATTCTTGGTCAAATGGTCAATTCAGGAACATTAGAACCCGATCGAATGCTTATAGTAGACGGCCCCTTACAATTTATTCGTCAAGATACCGGAAAGCCGGAGTTTGCGGATATGTTTTACAATGTTGTAGGAATTTCAAAAAGTTTTGATCCTATGCTCCCGACATCAACCAAAGCAAAGCGCGGCGGAACACAAATAGGTGCAGAATTGTTAAAGCTTGAATATGGAGAACGTACGCCGGTCTTCTTGAAAGAAAACAGCCGACATCGCAAATTCGGTTGTTGGTATTTGAGAATACGCCCTCGCAATAGGGTTTCCAATCCATTGGAAGGAATAATAAAAATAGAAAAAATGGCTGTAATTGACGATGATGATGGATTAGATTCCTCGGTTGTAGATAACATCTGCTTATCAATTCTTAACGAATGTTCCCCTACATGCTATGGCCGAGATGAACGTTGGGCAAGCCACCTATACCCTGTGTACTTGACGGAAACACTTATAAAATCTTCATTTGAGAGTGATTTGGTGTTTATCAACAATTTTAAACGTGACTTTAAGTAAAAAAGGAGATTAGAAAATGAGTTCGAGAAAATTAATTGGCAAAGTATCGGCCACAGAAAAATATCCGTCTTCGTGTGATGAATTTCAATTTTGGCTGTCTGATGATACAATCTTGAGTCCTTTTGATATTGTTTTAGTTGAAAACAAAACAGACAATTCTATTACATATGGGGTTGTTCAAGACATCTTCCACATAACAGACGGCACTGGACACATTAGCAATTATGTGTCTTCTGACTTTGGCAATGTGGAAACCATACCTATGACGCGTCGACTTTCGCTTTCTTATGCGAAAGTGTCCGTTTTACACAACACGAAAGAAAACTTTATGCCCGTTTTTGAGGGATCTGCTGTATATACAGCAAATGAAGAAGATATCCAAATAGCTTTGGGATTGGATCATATAGATGAAAAAACCGCAATACCTGCAGGTCTTATGAAAACCGGGAACAATGTTTCTGTTCCGATTAAGTATAACGGTGATTTTCTTATTGGTCCCGAAGGCGCTCACATGAATATTTCTGGCATTTCTGGACTTGCCACAAAAACAAGCTACGTCATGTTTTTATTAAAAGCAATCCAAGACAAATGCAAAGATGACGTTGCAATTATTGTAATGAATGTCAAGGGAGATGACCTTTTGCATGTCCATCAACCAAACGAGAAAATAACGGATGCGCAGAGGAAAGAATGGGATGATCTTGGTGTCCCTTGTACGCCGTTTGAAAATGTAAAATATCTGTATCCGTATAGAAAACAGAAAGATAAACTGTATGCAAATACAGCCTTGCCAATTGAAGATTTGGAAGAACAGTTTTCTGCAAAGCAGGCTTCAAATTTTGTTTATACTTTTGAGCACGATATCGACAAAGTGGACATGCTGTTTGCCAATGTGGATGATCCCAACTATACAATAGAATCAATCTTAAACTATATTGATTATGGCAGTGAATTTCAATCCGACCTCAGTTGGGATAACTTCAAAGATGTTCTGAAAGATTTTTGTAGTAAAGGTAGCAGTAAAACAAACAACTCAAGTATCGTAATACAATCTTGGCAAAGATTTAGACGACTCATTAACAACTCTATCAACGACGATATTTTTGTTAATTCAAAATCAAGTTCTAAGGATCAGCATCAGGTGTATTTGTCCGATGAGGTATTAAATATCAACGGTGGAGAAATGATGGTGGTTGATATTGCAGGTCTTACAGAGCAGCTCCAATGTCTTGTTTTTGGTGATATTATTAGGTCGGTATACTCCTTAAAACATGGCGATTTTGACTCTGAAAACAGAAAAAGCACAAAGCCTGTACCTAAAAAGATAATAATATTTGTAGATGAATTGAATAAATACGCACCGTCTACTTCGAGCAAGAGTTCTCCTCTACTTGCAAACTTGCTCGATATTACCGAGCGTGGTCGTTCAGAGGGTGTTGTATTGTTTTCTGCCGAACAGTTTAGAAGTGCAATTCATGATCGCATAAAAGGAAATTGCGGAACAAATGTATACGGTCGCACAAATGCCATTGAGGTGTCTCGCCCTGACTATAAATTCGTTCCTTCAGTATATGCGAATATGATGACACGACTTAGAAAAGGTGATCTGATAATTCATCACCCCGTTTTCAAAACTTTACTTAAAATCCAATTTCCTTTCCCATCGTATAACCAAGGAGGTAGCAAGTAATGTCCGAACCTATTGCCGGAAAATATCTATTAGAAATATTGACTAAAGGCATGTATTCTAACCCAATGCATGTCTATCGTGAATATATTCAAAATGCCTCTGACTCCATAGATAAGGCTATTATCGCTGGGATTTTATCCCCTTCAGAAGCAGCAATTCATATTGATATAGATGCAAAATCTAAAATAGTCGTCATTAGAGATAACGGCACAGGAATTTCCGAAAAAAGTGCCCAAGTGACCTTGTTAAACATTGGTGCCTCCGACAAAAATGGTGTGACCGAACGCGGATTTAGAGGAATTGGACGACTTGCCGGTCTCGAATATGCAGACGAAGTACAATTTATAACTTCTGCCAAAGGCGAAACCACGAAAACTATAATGACCTGTGATTGTGTTCGAATGCAAAAACTTCTTTTAAAATCGAACAAAGAAACATCAGACATTATGGAAACTTTTAAAACCATCAGTACTTTTGATACAGCTTGTGAAAACGCAGATGAGCATTATTTTGAGGTGCGGTTACATAATGTACATGAAGAGTCTGGTTTGTTATACGAAGAAGATGTGTTCCGCTATCTTGCTGAAACTGCCCCCGTTGATTTCAATGGACAACAATTTCTTCAGGCGCGCAAAATTAAAGAATATTTTACAAGCAAAAATTGCCCAATAACTTGCTATAAAATATTACGCGGAACAAGAAAACTGCCAATATATAAATTGTATTCTCGAACCCTTTCAACAGGCCAGCAAGCTCGTACAAAAGATAAAGATTATGTTAGAGATGTTGAGTTTGTCTATCAGGAGGCATCTGACGGCACTCCGTTATACATAGGTTGGTTAGCCATCACCGATTTTTCGGGCAGTATTAGCGATGAGTGTGTACAAGGCATTAGATTGCGGAAAGGAAATATCCTTGTCGGAAACAACACAACATTTGCTAAATTTTTCCCAACCACAGAACGTGAAAGTCAAAATGCTAACAAAATGTTCGCTGGCGAAATTCATGTATTACATGAGGATTTGCTTCCAAACTCACAAAGAGATGATTTTGAGCCGAGCCCTATTTATAACGAGTTGAAAGAAGCACTTCGAGTTTGGGCGGGATCAATTAACAAAAAATACAGACGTGGAACATCCGAAGCGACCTCTGCGTTGAGAAAATTGAAGCAATTAAATGCAGAACAAGCTGAATTAGAGGAAAAGATCGATTCAGGTGCAATAACATCGGATGAGCGCAGAGAACAAATTTCAGAACGGTTAGAAAAGATATCACGCAGCCGAGAAGCTGAAGAAAAAAAGGTTCGCAAAGCGTTGGAACGCGGTACTTTCGACGAAGAACGAAAAGAAACCGTAGAGAAAGCACTTGAACAAACGCAAACAGCAACCCAAAAGGTAACCGCGCTGAACACGCGAATTGTGAATGCAGGATATGCAACAAAAAATGATTTGCCATCTTCCTATAGCCGTGATGAACGAAAGTTGTATCAAAGAATCATTTCCGTAATTGATACATATTTCAATAACGATCCTAAAACAGCCGAAGCATTACGTGAGAAAATCAAAGCTGAATTGAGTGTAAAAAAGAAATGAGAGTATTATTAGTAGAACCAAATTATAAAAACAAATATCCTCCTATGGGATTGATGAAGATTAGTACTTATCACAAGATGTTGGATGACGAAGTTCATTTTGTGAAAGGATACAACGCGCAAATCGATGCCGAGGTTTGGGATCGCATCTATGTAACAACATTATTCACCTTCGATTTTGCAATCGCTGTCGAAACAATCAACCACTACTTGAGATTGGTTGATGATGTTAATTCGTTATATGTGGGAGGAATAATGGCATCCTTGATGCCTGACAAAATCATTGAGGCAACGGGCATCGAACGCTCACACATATTAACAGGATTATTCACCGATACATCCGTTGTAGGTGATAATAATGATATTAATGTTGATCAGCTTCCATTAGATTACGATATTCTCGAAGAAGTGGATTATAAGTATCCTGCAGGCGATAACTATTTTGCATACACGACAAGAGGCTGTCCTAACCATTGTTCCTTTTGTGCAGTTCCAATTCTTGAGCCCAATTTTCACATAACGAATAATATCGTTCAACAAATACAAGAAATCGATCGACGATATGGCCCCAAACAACACCTTTTGCTTTTGGATAACAATGTATTAAACACTCCCAATTTACAGGCACTTGTAGATGATTTATGTCGAGCCGGATTTGGTCGAGGAGCAAAATACGTCGATCCCGGAGCATACAGCATTATTATGATGAGATATCATAATGGAGACCGCGCTGATTTCTTGGATAAAAAGATGATGGCATATTTGGAAACGATAAAAAAGCGAATCAAATCTAAAGAGATGCTTGAAACATTTTTGCAAATCGTTATCGGGGCTGAAGACGCTCCCTGCTATGCCGACTATATGTTAGAGTACGAGCAAGAGTTATCGCCCATTGTTGAAAAGTATCGTAGTAAATCAGCTAAAGCTCGATATTTGGATTTCAATCAAGGTGTGGATGGAAGAAAAATAAACGATACGAATATGGCTCAATTGGCACGATTGGCTATTAAACCTTTAAGAATTGCTTTTGACGACATTAAATTAAAAGACAAGTATTGCGAAGCTGTAAGAACAG
Source organism: uncultured Clostridium sp. (assembly GCA_964501175.1). Lineage (GTDB taxonomy): Bacteria > Bacillota > Clostridia > Oscillospirales > CAG-272 > SVQP01. The sequence goes on along the minus strand of CAZCRV010000092.1, from coordinate 1,756 downwards.
CTCATCGTCATGGAATCAAAGAAATCTCTAACTATATGTTGTTCAATTATAAAGATCGTCCAGAAGATCTTTACGAAAGATTACGTATCAATATTGATTTGAATAAAGAATTAGGCATACAGATATTCTCTTTCCCCATGAAATATTCTCCAATAGATCGAACCGACAGAGATTATATTGGAGCAAATTGGGATAAAAAATCCGTAAGAGCGATATCCGCCATTTTGCAAGTAACCAAAGGCGTCGTCGCTGCAGGCTCAACATTCTTTTATAAGGCTTTTGGAGAGAATCAAGAAGAGTTCTTTGAACTACTTGCGATGCCTCGCGATTTGATCATGTTTAGATCACATTTTGAAGAAAACGGTACTACTCAAAAATGGCAAATGCTATATAGAGGTTTAACCGACGAGCAAAAAGAGCGCTTGATGGCATTGGTCTCGCTTAATGTTAGTGATTTAAAAAAGATGGATTGGCCGGATGATTTAAGCGAAATCCTTGAGTTTTATTTGATTCATTACACGGGTAAAGAAGAAAAAAACAAAGAGCAGTATCAACAATTATCTATTATGGATGATAGTGATATTGTGGAGGAAGATGAATAGTTGTTTTGAAAAATCTGTACATTCTTGAAGGAGTTTTTGATCATTATGTTTTTGTTTAAGAAAAACGTAGATAAATCAATGTTGTATGTCGGAATTGCAATCCCCAAGCATATCCAACCAAGCATAGAAATGCTTTATGACGAGGGAATCGCAAAAGGGGAAACGAAGGACATAAAACTTGTCATTGATGGTTTAACATACGGTGCTATTGTAACAAAATACAATACTTCTATAGAGATGATGCAGATACATTACGGGGCTAAAAGTGCAATTGCTGTTAAGTTAAGAGATATATTCAAATATACAGACCAACAAATAAGTACGAACCGCTTAATTCCAGAAGAAAAAAGAGAATATGCAGGGGTTTATATTGAAAATTCACAATTGCACTTTGAATGTGTTGCTTTGGATGATATTGAAAACGAATGCGAACATACTTTGACTATGGATGAGCAGGCAATCGAAAACTATTATGAAATGAAAGATACCACAGCTCACTATGAATTCAAAGAAAAAGTATCAAAGTTCAGAAAGGTTAATCAAGACATCATTGAAAATTTAAAGCAATTGTATAATTGCCGTTGCCAAATTTGTGGAGAAACAATTGGGTTAGAATACGGAACAAAAATATCGCAGGCTCACCACATAGAATATTTTTCTAAAAGTTTAAACAATGATTTTGATAACATCATAATTCTATGTCCCAATCACCATGCGCTAATTCACAATCAAAATCCGACATTCGATAGACAGCGAAAAAAATTCATCTTTCCAAATGGTTATGTTGAAGAATTAAAATTAAATAAACACTTGTAATATCATTTTTCGACAAACAAAGCTACATAGTATTCCCAATAATGAGGCTTTTATTCATAGGAGCTCTTGACAATTTATTCCAAATGTGTTAGAATAAATACACTAACCGAGAAAGTAGTATTTAAAAATTAAATAAAGTGCCATCACGAGCAATAAGACTCGTACTTACATATCTACATAGGCACGGATTATCATAAAGCGAACAAATACCGTTCGCCCTTTGGAGTTTCCGTGACAGTAGATGTAAGTACGAGTCTTTTTTATTTACCACAGATACATATCAAAAAAATCAGGAGGTAAAAATGCGAAACAAAAATTTCTTTATGCTGCCCAATCGA
>CAZCRV010000091.1:0-8331 GCA_964501175.1 uncultured Clostridium sp. | reverse complement strand
AACTTTTTTATTTTTTTTTGCATTTTTATGCAAAAAAAGAGCCAAGTCCATTTCTGAACTTGGTTCTTTTCTTATCTTAATGACATTGAGCGACAAGTCTCCCACTTTTTTATGCTCAGGATGACACTCGGGGGATGCTAAGAAGAAAATCCTTGCGTTTGCAAGGATCTTCAATCAAAGCTTATGTGATTTTATTCCGCGTTCTTCCAGGAGGGGATCTGATCCTTGTAGATCATGTAGAACTCGGTATTGGTGACAAGGTAGACGTCCTCGGCCTCGCTCATCATCTTGACCAGCTGCTCAAAGGTTTCGTAGCCCTGACCGCCTTTGAGGTCCAGCTCGTAAGCGTGTCCCCAAACGTAGAAGAGCATATCCTCGGTGCACTCGGCATCGATAAACTGCTGTGCCAAGGTCAGGCAATTGGGGTCAACTGCCGAGCAGGTGGGCATCCACTTCATAAAGTATTCGGGTAGCTCGAAATTGTAGGTCGAGGTCGTGCCGCGTGCAAAGCGGATGTCGGTGTTTTCCAGCACCAGCTCAATGGTCTTGTCGGTGTATTCGGTATCTCCTCCCGGCCAAGCCATACCGACGGGACGCACGCCCGTCAGCTCTTCAATGTTGTCAGCATCCTTGCCAACCTCTTTTTTGATCTGATTTGCGCGCTTATCGTAGTTTTTGAGCGAGGGGTGATTGAGCGTGTGCACCAGCACCTCATAGCCGTCGTAAATGCCGGTTTTGAGCTCCTCCTCGGTAAAGCGCTGATGGGGAATAGAGGGGTCACCGATCGCAGGGCCTACCCAATCCCAGTTTGCGCCGTAAAGGCCTGTGTTGATGTTGAAGGAGATGCACTTGACGTCGTATTTCTTAAGAATTTCAATGACCTTAAGGTCCTGAGTAATGCCGTCGTCAAAGCTGAGTGTGAAAAATTTCTTGGGCTTTCCGTCGTTTGGCACAATGGTTACCTCCTCTGTGGCAATTTCCGTGATGGGCTCGGCCTTGGTTTCGGTCTCGGTGGGAGCCTCGGTAATTTGTTCGGTTGCGGGCTCTGTGTCTGCTTGTGTGGTCTGCTCGGGGGCAGAGGTGCCGTCACATGCAGAGAGCATAGAGATAAAACAAAGCAGTAGGGCAAGCGCGATTTTTGCGGTGTGCTTCATGATTGTTTCCTCCAATCCTTGATAAGACCATTATATCAAACCGTCTCCTGCTTGTCAACCATATGCGCCAAAAGCTTTCGCATCGCTTCGGAGTAGCTGTCAAAGCCAAGCCCTGTGACGCGCACGACGCACACGGGCGTGACGTAGGAAATATGGCGGAAGGCCTCGCGGCTGTCCACGTCGGATAAGTGTACCTCGGCCGTGGGAATCTCCACGGCGGCGATCGCGTCGGCAATGGCCACGCTTGTGTGCGTGTAGGCAGCGGGGTTGATCACGATGCCGTCGTACTTGTCAAGCGCGTCCTGGATGGCATCCACGATCACGCCCTCGTGATTGGTCTGCATAACGTCGACGTCAATACCCAGCTCGGCAGCGGTCGCCTTGATATGCTCGCAAAGGGCTGCGTAGGACTTGTTGCCGTAAATGGCGGGCTCGCGGCGGCCAAGCAGATTGAGATTGGGGCCGTTGATGACTAAAAACTTCATAAAATTACCTCCAAAATGCGTGCGGCCACCTCGTCGGGCGTGCCGTCGTTGGGGATTTGGACATCTGCAAACGCGCGGTAGAGCGACTCGCGCACGCGGTACATGTCGGCAAGCCTGTTCGCCCTTGAGAGCGGTCTGCCGTCGGTGGCTAACCGCTCCAATGGGCGCTGCAGCCACACGATGCTGCCGTTTTGCTCTAACGGATATTGGTTTTCAGGTCGGGTGACAACGCCGCCGCCCGTGGCAATGACCTGCCCGTGAGCGGCGCCCACCTCGCAGACGACTTGGTGCTCCAGCGCGCGGAACGCGCCCTCTCCCTCGTCGGCAAAAATTTCGGGAATGGACTTGCCCGCCTTTTGCACGATCAGCGCGTCGGTGTCCACGAATCTCTTGCCCGTCAATTCAGCAAGCTTTGCGCCAATGGTGGATTTGCCGCAGCCCGGCATGCCGATCAGCACGATGTTAGCGCTCTGCTTTGCAAAAGCGCGGACAATGCGATCGATCTGAGTCTTATCAATGGGCTGACCCGTAAAGCGCTCGTGTCCTGCGGCCGCCTGCGCGACCAGCATGGAAAGGCCGTTGGTGGACGGAATGCCCAACTCTTCTGCCGCGGCAAGCAACAGCGTGCGCGCGGGGTTGTAGATCATGTCCGCCACGCCGCAAAGGCGGGGGAACCTGATCAGATACACGGGGGTGACGCCCGATTTGGGGTACATGCCCACGGGCGTGCAGTTGACAATGACCTCGGCGTCACCGTGCAGGTCGTAGACGTTGTCGTAATTGACCGCACCCGAGCGCGAAACCGTGATCACCTCGGCAGCGCCTTGATCCTTGGCAACTGCAATGGCGGTTTTGGATGCACCGCCCGTGCCCAGGATCAGTACCTTTTTGCCCGCAAGCGCAATGCCCGCGGACTGCAGCGCATAACAAAAGCCGAAATAGTCGGTGTTGTCGCCAAGCAAGGTTCCGTCCGCGCGGCGCGTGATGGTGTTGACCGCACCCAATTTCTCTGCGGCTGGGGTCAGCGCGTCAAGATAGGGGATGACGGTCTGTTTGTAAGGGATGGTCACGTTGATCCCGACGTAGTCGCCGTGTGTGACAAATTCACCCACCTCGTCGGGAGCGAGCTCCTTTAAGGTATAGTCGGGATTGCCCAGCATGGCGTGGATCTCGGGTGAAAAGCTGTGCGAGAGATGCTCGCCGATCAGATAAAATTTGCTCATATCAGAACTCCATGAGTGCGGGGATTGCCCTGTAAGCGAAGGATTCGCGTTGTTCGGGGGTATACAAGTGCTCGGCTTGCAGCAGAGCGTAAGCAAATTTGACTTCAATATCGTTCGCGGTGCGGTCAAAGGCAAATTCACCGCATTGCGCGTAGTCAAGGTCGCTGTTGCGCTTGCCTATAAAGCGCTGGCGGTTGTAAAGAATTTTTGCGATATTCAAGCGCGTGCTGCCCTCGTTTCTGCTGACCGTGGCAACGTATGCGGGCGCACCGTCTGCATACAGGCAGCATTTGCGGTGTCCGCCCTCTTCAAAGTATTCAAGAAACGTGTAGCAAAGGTCGTATAACGAGGCGGGAGATACCTTGATCTTGCTTTCCCCGACGAGCGCATCCTCATCGTCCTCTTCAAAAGAGGGGTTGCCAAAGCACAGGTACAGATCCCCGTCGATCGCTTCGACCGTCATCTCGGGCGAAGGAATGCTGTACTTGCGGCGCAGGGCGTCGCAAGCCTCGGTGTATGCGGAGTCGGAAAGCTGGTAGGGCGTGATGTCGCCCTCGATCTGTTCGGCACAAAGCAGGGCGCAAAGGCGCGCGTTTGCCCGTGTCTTGCTTTCCAAAAATTTCTTGTTGTCCTTGAAGAATGCCGCGCCCTTTTCGGTCAGTGCGTAGTGCTCAATGTATCCGCCTGCGCAGAGCTTGCCAAGAGAAAAGGCAAGCGCATCCTTGGAGAGTGGGTAGGGCAGAGAGGCGCAAGCGGCCTCCAGCAGCGTATCAAGCGCGGTTTTCTTGTCGTGAATGGCGGCAAGCACCTTGTAATCAATGATTGTATAGAACATAGAGCCCCCTTATTCGTCAAGTAAAAGATCAACCATGGCAAGTGCTGCCGCGGCCTCCACGACGGGGACGGCGCGGGGCACGATGCAGGGGTCGTGTCTGCCCTCTATTTTGAGCGTGGTGTTTTCCATGCGGGAGAAGCTGATGCTTTCCTGCTCCTTGGCGATTGAGGGCGTGGGCTTGATGGCCACCGTGAACAGAATTGGCATGCCGTATGTCATGCCGCCCAAAGCGCCGCCTGCGAAGTTGGTGGCGGTAAAGATATCGGAGCCATATGTCAGGATGGCGTCGTTGTTTTGCGAGCCGCGCATATTGGCCACGTCAAAGCCCGCTCCGAACGAAATGCCCTTGACTGCGGGAATGCCCCACACAGCCTCCGAGATGGCACTCTCCACCGAGCGGAACATGTGCTCGCCAAGGCCTGCGGGTACGCCCGAGACCCTACATTCGATCAGTCCGCCCACCGAATCGCCATCGGCGCGCGCTTCGGCAATGACAGCCTTCATTCGCTCGCCCGAGGTATAGTCGAGCGTGGGAAAATCGCGCTCCGCCAGATGGTCAAAATCAGCAAATCCGTTGTCCGTGGGGTGCAGGGGGGCGTCGTATACGCCTCCGATACAGAGCGCGTGCGCGCCGATGCGGATGCCCTTGGTGGCAAGGTATTGCAGGCAAATGCCGCCTGCCACGCACATAAGTGCGGTCAGACGTCCCGAAAAATGGCCGCCGCCGCGCAGATCCACAGCGTCACCGTACTTCAAGCGTGCGGCAAGATCGGCGTGCCCCGGGCGGGGAACGTCGAAATCATAGTCCTGTGATCGGGTATTGGTATTGTAAATGACTGCCTCGATGGGCGAGCCGTCGGTATAAAGCAAGCCGTCCGCGCCCTCTGTCATGCCGCTTTTGAAATGCGGCTGATCGGCCTCGCGGCGGGGGGTGGACCAGGCGTTCTGCCCGGGCGCGCGGCGCGCCATGAATGCCTGCAGCACAGACGTGTCTACGGCAATGCCTGCGGGCAGACCCGAGAGCGTCATGGAGATTTCGGGATCGTGCGAGCCGCCGCGAACGTCCAGCTTGATATTTTTTCCGTAAGTGTGGGGCATAAGTGCTCCTTTCAGAGTGTTTTGCAGAGCAGGTCAAGCTGCTCCCAGAAGGTGGGATAAGATTTGGCAACCGCCTGTGCGCCGTCGATGGTAACAGGCTCTTTGCAGCCAAGCGAGGCGACTGCAGCGGTCATGGCAATGCGGTGGTCGCCGTATGCGTCCACAAAGCCACCCGAAAGCGCGGGCTTACCCACAATGATAAGGCCATCGTCGGTTTCGCGAACGTCTGCACCGAGAGCTGTCAGCACAGCCGTGGTGGTGGCAAGGCGGTCGGATTCCTTGATGCGAAGTCGCGCCGCACCCGTAATGCGCGTGGTGCCGTCAGCCAAAGCAGCCGTTGCTGCGATCACGGGAACGAGGTCGGGGATGTGCGCAGCATTAAGGTCAATGCCGTGCAGGGGAGCGGGCGTGACGGTGATTGCATGGTCGCGCACCTCGATCTGCGCGCCCATGTCGGAAAGCACCGACAAAATAGCTTTGTCACCCTGACCCGATACAGGGTCAAGTCCGGTCACGGTCAAGGAATGCTTGCCCAAAGCACCCATGCAAAGCCAGGGGGCTGCGCCCGACCAGTCACCGCCCACCACAAGCGTGCCCGGCGAGGTGAAATGAGCGTGCGCGGGAATGGTCAGCACGCCGTCCTGTTCTCGGACGCAAATGCCAAAGGCCGCAAGGGCGGAGAGCGTCATGTCAAGATAGGGGCGGGATTCGATCTTACCGATCAGACGGATGGTCGCGGGCGTATCAAGGTCAAGCAGCGGGAGCGCGAAGAGCAGTCCGCTGATAAATTGCGAGGAAACGCCCCCGGCAATTGAAAAATCGTTGCCAAAAAGCTTGCCCGAGACCGCCAAGGGGTTCGACCCTTGCGGGGAGAGGGTCACACCGTGCTCCAAAAGCAGCCCATAGAGCGGCGAGAGCGGGCGCGCGGGCAGTCTGCCGTGCAGGTGCAGCTGGGCTTTTGTGCCAAGCGCACAGATCACGGGCAAAAGAAAGCGTAAGGTAGAGCCGGATTCGCCGCAATCCATGGCGGCGGTGTCCGGGATATTTTTTATGGGTGTGACGTCAAAGCCGTCAGCGGTGCGTTTAATGGATGCACCGAGTGCGCAAAGGCAGGAGACCGTGGCGTCAATGTCGTCGTTGCTTGCCGCGCACACAATATGCGTGGGCGCGTTTGCAAAGGCGGCGCAGATCAAGTATCTGTGTGCCTCGGATTTGGAAGGGAACGAGGGCAGCGTGCCGCGCGGTGCGGGGGTGGTAAGCGTTACCTGCATGGTGCACCTCTCACATAAGCCCCTTGGCAAACCAAGAGACAACGTCGGTAGCGGGAATTTTGCAAAGGCGGCTGTCACCAATGGCGTAGGGCACGACCAGGGTAAGGCTGCCGCCCGCGCGCTTTTTGTCGGAGAGTGCGGCATCTGCCAGCTTGTCTGCGCCAAAATTGCAAGATACGGGCAAGCCGAGCTGCTTTGTCAGAGAGATCAGTGCGTCAAGATCGACCGCGGGGCAAAGATCTTGCGCCACGGCTGCGCGCATAATGGTCACCGTACCGATGGCGACCGCAGAGCCGTGAGAGATCTCGAAATTTGAGCATTTTTCAATCGCGTGCGCCACGGTATGCCCCAGGTTGAGCAGCTGGCGCAGCCCGGTATCAAATTCGTCCTTTTCCACCACGTCGCGCTTGTTTTGCACGCAGCGTGCAATGATCTGCTCGGATGCGGGCGAGATGCCATCCTCGAGCATTGAGAAAAGTTCACGGTCGTTGATCACGCCGTACTTGATCACCTCGGCGCATCCGTCCGCAAAGATCTCGGGCGGGAGCGTAGATAGCGTATCGGGGTCACAGATCACAAGGCGAGGCTGATAAAACGCGCCCGCTAAGTTTTTGCCCGCGTCCAGATTGACGGCGGTCTTGCCGCCAACCGAGGAATCCACGCAGGCAAGCAGCGTGGTGGGAATCTGCACAAAGGGAATGCCGCGCAGGTAGACCGAGGCGCAAAAGCCGCAAAGGTCACCCACAACGCCACCGCCAAGCGCGAACATGGCGTCGGTGCGTGTGTATTTCTGCTCGGCCAGGTGCTCAAGCAAGGCGCCCAGCGTGCCAAGCGATTTGGAGCCCTCGCCGTGCGGCACGACGTACACCTCGGGCACAAAGCCGGCTGCCGCCAAGGATGCACACAGCGCGTCTGCATACAGAGGGGCGACGTGATCGTCGGTCAGAATCAGCGCGCGACAGGGGGAGAGCACCTCTTTTGCAAGCTCACCCGCGTGCGCAAGCAATCCTTTGCCCACCAGTACGTTATATTTCGTTGAAGCGTTTACGGGAATGGTAATCATTTACTCGTCTTCCTTCCGTCAATCTCTTCCTTGGCAACTCGTCCGTCGGCAAGCAGCTCGCGCAAGGTGTCCTTGTCGCCCGCCTCTATGGCGTCGCGGTATTCTGTCAGGGATGCGATCAAAGAGTCAATTTCATAAAGCAGGGGCTTGCTGTTTTGCAAAAAAAGCTCGCTCCACATATATTCGTTCAGCCAGGCCACGCGGGTCATATCCTTGTAGCTGCCTGCCGAAAAGCCCTTGTGCGCGCGAGCGGTGGGGCTTTTGACGTAGGCATTGGATACCACGTGCGCAAGCTGCGAGGTAAAGGCGATCATGCGGTCGTGTTCTTCTGCGGTGCTGACCGTAATCGAGCCAAAGCCCATGGGGGCAAGCATGTCCTTGACGCGGCCGAGCAGGGCGATATCCTCGTAGGTGGGGGGCACGATGACCATAGGCGCGCCCGCAAACATGTTGGCGCGGGTGTATTTGATGCCCGAATTGTGCGTGCCCGCCATGGGGTGACCGCCCACAAAGCAAAATCCGTACTGCTTTGCAAGCGCAAATCCGACCTCGCAAACCTGCTCCTTGACGCCGCAAAGATCCATGAGGATGCAGTCCTTGGAAAGCGTAGGGGCGATCTGCTGCATATAAGCAACAGATGCGTCTGGGTAAAGCGCGACCAAAACAAGATCGCATTCGGGCAGGGTGGTCTCGTCCAGGGCAGCGTCGATCATGCCCGAGAGCAGCGCGTAGCTTTGCGAGGTGGGGTTTTTATCGTAGCCCAAAACACGGGTTTCGGGCGCGTTTTGCTTGTAGGCCTTGGCGGCAGATCCGCCGATCAGTCCAAGGCCGCAGATTCCAACGGTCATAAAGGGGCTCCTTTGAAAATCAATGCTCAATATCGGTAATGGCGTCCAGTACGAGGCGTACGTGACGCATGGTCTTGTCAAATTGCTCGGGGGTCAGCGATTGCGCACCGTCGCACATGGCGTGCACGGGATCGTTGTGCACCTCGATCATCAGCCCGTCCGCGCCTGCGGCAGCGGCAGCCAGCGCCATGGGCTCCACCAGCTTGGCAGATCCGGTTGCATGGCTGGGGTCCACGATCACGGGCAGGTGGGAAAGCTCGTGCAGCACGGGAACTGCCGAGAGGTCCAGCGTATTGCGCGTGTAGGTCTCAAAGGTGCGCACGCCGCGCTCGCACAGAATGACGTTTTCGTTGC
>CAZCRV010000090.1:0-8483 GCA_964501175.1 uncultured Clostridium sp. | reverse complement strand
GCCCAATTAGGTTGCATAAGCCCCTTGGCCGAGCTGGTCGCTTCCTACTCGCCCATTTCCGACATGATTCCCCGGCTGCAAGCATTACTCCCCGATTCCATGGCTGTTTGCGAACTTGCACAGGTAGCAGAGGTTCTGCAAAACCTTGAGCTTGATCAAAACGTTTATCTGGATTTTTCGCTGATGCACGACATCGGATATTATAACGGTATCATTTTTAAGGGATATCTCAAGGGTGTTCCCGTCGCGGTGCTTTCGGGTGGCCGCTACGACCCGCTTCTTGACCGCTTTGGTCTGAAGGCTGCTGCAATCGGCTTTGCTCTGTATCTTGACTATATCAGATATAGCGACGTGCTCCCCGAGAAAGACGTTCTGCTCTTGTATTCCGAGCAAGACAGTGCGCTTGATGTCGCACGTGCGATGCGCAAGCTGACCTCGCAAGGCAAACTGGTCACGGCGGCCGCACAGACGCCCGCAAATCGCAGCTTTTCCGAGATTTTGAAGGTGCAGGAGGTACTCTCATGATCAAAATTGCGCTTCCCAAGGGCAGACTTGGAGACAAGGTTCTTACCATGTTTGAAAATGCGGGATATGCTTGTCCCGAAATCCACACGCCCTCCAGAAAGCTTGTTTTTTCTACCGATAAGGTTTCTTACTTCTTTGTCAAGCCCTCCGATGTTCCGATCTACGTCGAGCGCGGAGTTGCTGACATTGGTGTGGCGGGCAGCGATATTCTGGTCGAGCATGAGCCCGACGTCTATTCCCTTTTGGATCTCGGTATTGGAAAATGCCGACTCTGTGTGGCAGCAAAAGAAGATTTCAAGGATGACTTTGTCAATCCCCTTCGTGTTGCCACAAAGTTCAAAAACACAGCCGCCAAGTACTATGCTTCCTGCGGCAGAACCATTGATATTATTAAGCTCAACGGCTCAATTGAGCTTGCTCCTATTCTTGGTCTGTCCGACGTGATTGTAGATATCGTCGAAACAGGAACCACGCTCAAGGAGAACGGCCTTGTAGTCAAGCAGGAGATTCTTCCCATCAGCGCAAGATTGATTTCCAACAAATCCGCTTACAAGTTTAACAGCGAAGAAATTTCCGAACTGCTGCAAAAGTTGCAAGCACAAAGAGAGGTATAACCTATGATCCGCATTTATGATTTCAATACAGTCTCTGATAACGAAATCTTCGGCCGTACGCAAGATGCATTCAACGTAGAAGATATCGTAGCAGAGATCATTACAAACGTAAAAACGCAAAAGGACGCTGCACTTTTTGCGTATACCGAAAAATTTGACAACGTAGCGCTTACCTCCCTGCAGGTATCCGAGCAGGAGATCGCCGATGCATTTGCTTCATCCGATCCCGAATTTATCCGCGTCATGCGCGATGCTGCTGCAAATATTGAAGTTTACCACAAAAACCAGGTCAGAGTTGGCTTTGAAATGAAAAAGGACGGCGGTATCGTGCTTGGTCAAAAGGTTACGCCGCTTGCCAAGGTCGGTATTTACGTACCGGGTGGAACGGCTGCTTATCCCTCCACCGTTCTCATGAACAGCATTCCCGCAAAGCTTGCGGGAGTTGGAGAGATTATCATGGTAACTCCCCCACAAAAGGACGGCTTGGTCAATCCCGCTATTTTGTGCGCGGCAAAGATCGCCGGTGTGGATAAGATTTTCAAAATCGGCGGCGCGCAGGCTATTGCAGCACTGGCTTACGGCACTGAATCGGTTCCCTGCGTTGATAAAATCGTAGGCCCCGGCAACGCTTTTGTAGCCGAAGCCAAGAGGCAGGTTTACGGCAAGGTTGCCATCGATATGATTGCAGGCCCCTCCGAAATCCTGGTTCTTGCGGATGGCAAGTCCAATCCCGCCTTCGTTGCGGCTGACCTGCTCTCTCAGGCCGAGCACGACAAAATGGCAAGTGCGGTGCTGGTTACCGACAGCGCAGAGCTGGCTGAGCAGGTGCAAGCAGAGATTGAGGCCCAACTCAAGTTGCTGCCTCGCGAGCAGATTGCACGCGCTTCGATTGACAATTTCGGAAAAATCATTGTTTGCTCCGATCTTTGGCAAGGTATTGAGGTTGCCAACCGCATAGCTCCCGAGCATCTTGAAATTTGTGTAGACGATCCCTTTACCTATCTTGATAAGATTGAAAATGCGGGCTCCGTATTCCTCGGCCGCTACTGCCCCGAGGCTCTGGGCGACTATTACGCCGGCACCAACCACACCTTACCCACAAGCGGTACTGCAAGATTCTCCAGCCCCTTGTCCGTAGACGATTTCATCAAGAAGATCGCCTACACCTATTACGATGAAAATGCTATACAGAAAGCAGCACCCGATATTGCACTCTTTGCCCGCAAGGAAGGCTTGGATGCACACGCAAGAAGCGCTGAGATCAGGATCAAATCATGAGTAGATTTTTTTCACGCAAGCCGGGCGAGCTGCAGGCTTACATTCCGGGAGAGCAGCCAAGAGGCGTGCAATCCTTGATCAAGCTCAACACCAACGAGTCGCCCTTCCCGCCCGCACCGGACGTTACGAGCGCAATAGAAAACGCTGCCGCAAGAGCGAATTTGTATTGCGACCCCACAATGCTTGCTCCCCGTGAGCATCTGAGCCGTGTATACGGATTGCCCGTGGAATATTTCACGCTCGGAAACGGCTCGGACGAGCTTTTGTCCTTTGCATTCTTGGCATTTTGCAATCAGAATACCGGAGCTGCTTTCGCTGATATCACATACGGCTTTTACAAGGTTCTTGCCCGTCTGTACACAACTCCCACTGACATCATTCCCCTGGATGAGCAGTTCTGCATCAATCCCGATGATTATGCAGGCCTTGGCAAAACCATTTTCATCGCAAACCCGAATGCTCCTACAGGAAGAACGCTTACCCTTGCACAGATCGAGCAGATCCTTGTATCCAATCCCGATAATGTCGTGGTCATCGACCAGGCGTACGTGGATTTCGGAGCCAAATGCTGCATCCCCCTGGTGCAAAAATACGATAATTTGCTGGTTGTCAATACCTTCTCCAAATCGCGCAGCTTTGCAGGCGGCCGTGTCGGCTTTGCAGTGGCTCAGCCCGCGATGATTGCAGACCTGGAAACCATCCGCAATTCAATCAACCCATATAACGTCAATGCTCTCACTCAGGCTGCCGCATGCGCCATCCTTGCAAACAACGACTACTACATGCGCAACTGCAGCATCATCGCGCAGAATCGCGAATATCTGACAGAGCAGCTCTCTTTACTGGGCTTTGAAACGCTTCCCTCCAAAACCAATTTCGTTTTTACCAAACACAACAACATCTCAGGTGCCGATCTTTATCTCGGTCTTAAGCAAAAAGCGATTCTGGTGCGTCACTTTGATGCTCCCCGAATCAGCGATTTCTGCCGCGTTACAGTTGGCACAAAGCAACAGATCGACGCCTTGCTCGATGCCACAAAATCCTTGATCTGAAAGGAATAATCATCATGAGAACATGGGAAATCAACAGAAAAACCAACGAAACCGATATCTCTCTCAAGCTCAATCTTGACGGTAGCGGTCAAAGCAATATTGTGACCGACTGTGGCTTTTTGGCGCACATGTTGACGCTGTTCGCCAAGCATGGTGGCTTTGATCTGGATATTACCTGCAAGGGCGACAGCGAAGTGGACTTTCACCACACGGCGGAGGATATCGGCATTTGTCTTGGCGATGCATTTGCAAATGCACTTGGAGATTGCAAAGGAATCTACAGATACGGTGACATCATTCTTCCCATGGATGAAGCACTCATGCTGTGCGCGGTCGACGTTTCCGGCCGTCCTTATCTTGGCTACAACGTCACGCTCCCCACGGCACGCGTAAGCGATTTCGATACCGAGCTTGCAGAGGAATTCTGGCTTGCTTTTGTGCGTCGCGCGGGCGTAACCTTACACCTGCAGATGTTGGCCGGTAAGAATTCGCACCACATCATCGAAGCCGAATTCAAAGCTGCTGCCCATGCGCTTGCCAAAGCATGTGCTATTGATCCGGCAAAGGCAGATCAAATCCCCTCTACGAAAGGCGTATTATGACAACCATAATTGATTACGGCGTCGGCAACCTGTTCTCTCTTGCGTGCTCACTTGAAAAAATCGGCGAGCAAACCGAGGTGACATCGAATGCCGAGAAAATCATGAAAGCAGAAAGAATCATCCTTCCCGGTGTTGGTGCTTTTGAGGATGCTGCACGTAAGCTCAAAGAAAGCGGACTCGACCGCGTACTTTGCGAAAAAGCCACTACCGGTACACCCATTCTCGGCATTTGCCTTGGTATGCAAATGCTGTTTGACAAGAGTTATGAGTTTGGTGAGCATCAAGGCCTTGGGCTCATACCCGGCAGTATTCAGCCAATCGCACCTGTCATTGGGGATCTCAAAGCCCCTCAGATGGGCTGGAACAGTCTGATCTTCCCTTCCGACAAGCCAAAGCACCCGATTTTCAAATACGTCAACCAAGGCGACTATGTCTATTTCGTGCATTCCTATGCCGCGATGGACTGTGATGCATCCGTAACGGCCTTGACCGAATACGGAGCGCTTTTAACAGCAGCAGCTTGCCACAATAACGTGTGCGGCACACAATTCCATCCCGAAAAGAGCGGCAACATAGGGCTTGCGATCCTGCGTGCTTTTACAGAAATTCCTTCCACACAACCTTAAATCGGAGGTTATTATGATTCTTTTTCCCGCAATTGATCTCATCGACGGCAAAGCTGTGCGCCTGTACAAGGGCGATTATACGCAAATGACCGTATATAACGACGACCCCGTATCCGTCGCAAGATCATTTGAACAAGCAGGCGCTACGCATATGCACGTTGTGGACTTGCAGGGTGCGCGCGATGGCGGTACTCCCAATTTCCAAACTGTTGCCGATATTATCGGGGGCACTTCCCTGAAGGTTGAGATTGGCGGCGGCATCCGCGACATCGATACGGTTGAAAAATACTTGAACACAGGCGCATTCCGCGTTATTCTCGGTACAGCTGCTCTGACCGATCCCGATTTTCTTCTACAGGCAGTTACCAAATACGGTGACAAAATCGCCGTGGGAGCAGATTTGCGCGATGGTATGGTTGCAACACACGGTTGGCTCGAAACCTCTCACGTCAGCGGTTACGAGTTTATTGAAAACATGCAACGCGTAGGTGTACGAGTGATCATCTGTACGGACATATCCAAGGACGGCGTGATGGGCGGAACCAACCGCGAGCTTTATGTGTCCTTGCAGGAAAAGTTCCCCGACATGATGTTTACCGCCTCGGGCGGCATTTCGGATCTTGAAACGGTCAAAGCACTCAAGAGCATGAACATGTACGGCGCGATCCTTGGAAAAGCACTCTACACGGGCGCGCTGGATCTTGCAGCGGCCGTCAAGGAGGTGGCAGAATGATCACCAAACGCATTATCCCTTGCCTTGACGTCAAAGACGGACGCGTTGTCAAGGGCGTCAACTTCGCAGGACTTCGCGACGTCAACTCGCCCGTAGAGCTTGCCAAGTATTATAGCGACAACGGCGCTGATGAGCTTGTATTTTACGATATCGCGGCTTCGGCAGCCGAGCGAGCCCTGTTTACCGATATTCTCACAGAAACTGCCAGAGAGGTATTTATTCCCCTGACCGTGGGCGGTGGTATCAATTCCCTTTCGGATTTTGAACGCGTGCTTGCGTGCGGTGCAGACAAGGTCAGCGTCAATACGGGCGCGATCAAAAATCCCGATCTGATCTACGCTGCGGCAAGAAAGTACGGCAGCCAATGCGTGGTGCTCTCTGCCGATATCAAGCGCGTGGACGGCACGTTCCGCATCTTTGCCAAGGGAGGCAGAGAAAACACGGGCATCGAGGCCCTTGAATGGCTCAGACGTGCCGAGCAAAACGGCGCGGGCGAGATCGTGGTCAACTCAATTGACACGGACGGCGTCAAGCAAGGCTTTGACCTTGAAATGCTGGAGCAGGTTTGCAATACCGTCAATGTTCCCGTCATTGCCTCGGGTGGTGCGGGCTGCGTGCAGGATTTTATCACGCTGTTCAAGTCTGTTCCGGGTGTTGATGCAGGCTTGGCTGCATCGGTCTTCCATTTCGGAGAAATCAAAATTCCCTCGCTCAAGCAAAGCCTGCACGAGCAAGGGATCATAGTCAGGAGATAATTATGTTAGAAATCAAGGATTTGAAATTTGATCAGAACGGTCTGATCCCCGCCATCGTCGTGGACGCAAAGGACGGCAAGGTTCTGATGCTTGCTTATATGAACGCTGAGAGTCTGCAGATCACCATGGACGAAGGTACGACCTGCTTCTGGTCGCGCTCCCGTCAGCAGCTTTGGAGAAAGGGCGAGACGTCCGGAAACCGCCAGCACGTGCTGTGCATCAAGGCGGATTGTGACCGCGACACGCTGACCGTGCTCGTCACCAAGGATGGCCCCGCTTGCCACACGGGCGCGGAGACCTGCTTCAACGACCTGCTTTACACAAGCGGCACCGAAGCCCCCTTCTCGCTCAATACCTTGGAGGCTCTGCTCGCTGACAGACGCGAAAAGATGCCCGAGGGCTCGTATACCACTTACCTGTTTGCCAAAGGCATGGATAAGATTCTCAAGAAGGTGGGCGAGGAATCCACAGAGGTTATCATCGCAGGTAAAAACCAAGATAAGGCCGAGGCCATTTACGAGATCGCAGACCTTGCCTACCACATCATGGTCATGATGAACGAAATGGGCATCTCTGTCGACGAGGTCAAGGCCGAGCTTGCGTCCAGACACATCATCGACCATAAAGTCAAGCAGGAGAAGATGAAATGAGCATAAAATAAGCACTTATGAGAACCTTGCGGAACTCATAAGTGCTTTGCTTTTTAAGGTTTATTCTTCGGGGACGTAGTTATAATGGATAGTGGCGTTTAGAATCGGGTCGTTGTAAGAATCGATGAAAATTGCGAGCCAGTCCTGCTCTGTCCCAGTGTAATATACATCTGTCAAGGCAGTGCAACCTTTGAATGCATTATGAATAATACTTGTTACACTATCCGGAATCGTAATACTCGTCAAGCCAGTGCAACCTTTGAATGCATCATGACTAATACTTGTCACACTATCCGGAATCGTAATACTCGTCAAACCGGAGCAGCCTTCGAACGCAGAATAACCAATATTGGTCACACTATCCGGAATCGTAATACTCGTCAAGCCAGTGCAACCTTTGAATGTATTATCGTCAATGCTGGTCACACTATCCGGAATCGTAATACTCGTCAAGCCAGTGCAACCTTTGAATGCATCACTGTCAATGCTGGTCACACTTCCGTCCGCAGGAATCACGCTTGACTTACACCCTGCCACCAACGTCTTGCTTTCGGTTCCTATGATGCAATTTTCCACACTGTGATACGCAATGTTTCCATCAGAAACAGTAATGTTCGTTAAGCTAGTACAACCGAAGAATATATTATTACCAATGTAGGTTACACTATCTGGAATTGTGATGCTCTTTAATCCTATGCAATGTTTAAATGTATTATACTCAATGCGTGATACACTATTTGGAATAGTTATTTCAGTCACATTTAGCCATTTTTCATCACGAAAATGCAAAAAATACTGTTTGGCCCATTCAAATGTATCACTCGATTTAGCTAATTCAATTATTTCATCATAACATTGTTTAGTCTTCTCTGTATTCCAATCTAAATATGTTTGATAATACCCAATAATTTTTGTTGTTTCATCGTAAGATGCATTGTTATCGAAAACATATACTTCACCTGCTTCCACAATTGGGAAGACTTCCAATAATTCTTGCCGCCCCCTGTCATTAAGACCTTCTAATGAAAGTTTAAGATAATATGCAGTAAATTTCGAATAATCAAAGTCACCTATACCATTGCTTTTTATTTCATCGCATAATGCATCAAAAGTTTCTGCACAAATTATCAAAGGTATATTCCATGTCAAAAGCCCGCACCCTAACGCATTTTGACCAAATGCAAGACTTGAAACGATATCTCCTTCTGGAGACTTTTCAGGAATTTCCACAATAATATTTCCGCTATATTCTGGGTTTATTAAAAGGTCACTCACACAACAAGTGCCTTTTTTGTCGGTAGTATAAACCAATTGATATGGTTGCCCTTGAAAATACTCATCACAATCTATGCTTTCATAAAATGTCTCAATTACATCATCTTCGCTGACATGCTCACTACTCTGCTCACTGTTTGGCTGTTCTTGTTTATTGCAAGATACGAGTAGCGTCGTCATAGTCAATGACAGGATCACCAAAAAACTCACGACTTTTTTCATATTCATTCTTCCTTTCTGCTCACCACATAATTCGCATTATGTGGTGAAAATATTTGATTACATAACAATTATACGCTTAAATCGTGATTTTGTCAATATTAAAACATGAAAATAAGCGAACAATTTCATAAAAGTAAATTCTCAAAGTAAA
>CAZCRV010000089.1:0-8547 GCA_964501175.1 uncultured Clostridium sp. | reverse complement strand
CGCCATGGCAACCGCCAGGAAGGTCTTACCCGTACCCGCAGGGCCAACACCCAAAACAATCGTATTTTTGCGAATGGCATCTACATACTGCTTCTGCCCCACCGTTTTTGCTTTGATGGGCTTGCCCTTGGTGGTCACGCAAATACAATCGTCGCCAAGCTCTGCAAGCTCGCGTCCCTTGCCGCTGTCCACCATGTCGATCACGTAGCGCACGCTCTGCTCGGAGAGCTGGCTGTATTTGATCATGCTGGCCAGATATTCGATCACGGCAGCGCCCTTGTTGACCTGCTCGCGATCCTCGCCTGCGATGATGATGCTGTCGCCTCCGTCATCGGTGGCGCGATTGCGCACCTGCACGCCAAAGGTCTGCTCCACGGCACGCGCGTTGGTATCGTAGCTGCCGAAAATGGTGGCGGTATCCTCAGACGAGGCTACCTTGATAATTCTTTGTTCCATAGTTTAGTCCTTATTGTGATTTTTCAAATCGATTTCAAATTCCTGCACCGTGGCAATATCTGTCACGCAGGTCACGGTGGCATACAGCGTCACGCCATCCTCTCCGATCTCGGTGCGGATGCGCTTGTCAAGCAGCTCTCCGTCGGCAAGTGACGCGGCAATCTGCCCGGACAATTCCCTGTGCGCAAGCGCAAGTGCCTCTTCGGCATTGCGCTCCCGGGTCACGTACGTATAGGGCAAATACCGCTCGGTATGCAAATACAGCGGCAACTCCACACCCGCCCAAGGGCTACAGTTATCCACTATATCTATTTTATCACAAACTGCCCCCCAATTTCCAGTACTTTGGAAAACTTTTATGGAAAAAGAGAAGAAATTTATCGATTTTTTCTCCAAAATCTCGCCCGTGTACTCTTTTTTCTCGTAGGTGTACGGAATTTTGACCACAAACTCGCGCACCGTCCGTGCAAGCACCTTGCCCGATGCCCTTGTAAAGCGGAATCCCGTGGCCTGGCTGTCGTATACTCCCGCGATCAAAATCTCCCCTTTTTTGACCTGCTCCCCCGCAGACACCAGCACGTTGCCGCGGTAAAGCTCGATTGCCACGATCTCCCCGCTGCGCTCGGCAACCACGTGCGCGGGGAGCAGCACGGGGCGAGGCTCGGGCAGCCTTTGCTCGATCAGCTCCACGTTTGCTACGTTTCCTTTGATATTGACCGACATCCATGCAATCTTGTCCGTGGCAAGCATGACGCGGTTTTCAAGCATATCGGTGTTCACCGAAGGGATAAACGTACCCGGAGCAAAGCCCTGCTCTGCAAGCATTTGCTTGACCTCGGCAGCGGTCAGCGTCTCGTTGCCCACCACGCGGATATCAAATACAAAGCACTCGGAGGCCGCCACCAAGCAAAGCGCACACAAAGCTCCCGCCAAAAGCCCGGGGCGAGAGATCGCGCGGCGCGCAAGCTGCGGCAAGCCCCCGCGCTTGATTACAGTATACGGCAAGTCACTCTGCTGCATCAGCACGCACAGCCGCCGCGCGTGCCCCGTGCGCAAGCAAAGACGCAGACACTCACCGTCGCTCCCGCCATCCAAGTACACGATCCCATGATGCATGCAAAGATTGAGCACCTTTTCGGCATGCTCGCGCTCCGTCTCAATCGTGGCATATCCAAGCAAAACGTACGATGGGTTCATGCTCCCTCCTCCTCAAAGCTGACCGAGGTGATGCAACCGCCCACACACAGCGCGCCCGAAACAAACGAGGTGCACCAAAGCCGCTGCCCGCGCACCCGCAGGCGCGTTTTGCCAAGATCCAGAAGCATCTCGTCCTCACCGTATTTGAGAATTTTGCGGCAGCCCTCCAAGAGCAAGCGTTCCCGACCGCGGATCTCTACGCGGATTCCGCTTACAATATCGGGCGAAATATCGAATTTTTTCTCCAGCCATTCCGCAGCCCCCATCCTGTCCCCTTTTTTGCGTCTGTGCATATTTTCCCCCAATGTCGCTATATTGTAATACGCTCTATTATATGAGTTTAACGGAGGGTGTATGAACAACGTAAAACACCTCCCCGCCATAAGCGCGGGAAGGCTTGGCTTTTCAATTTTGGGCACGGGATGCATTCTGCTTTTGCTGTTTTGCGCGGACAGCGCGGTCGAGGCGGTCAAGGACGGACTGACACTTTGCGGGCAGACCGTCATCCCCGCGCTCTTTCCCTTCATGGTGGCCTCCGAGCTGCTTGTAGGCTGCGGCGGTGCGGCAGCACTCGGGCAAATATTTGCAAAGCCGCTGCAAAAGCTTTTTGGCGTGCCCGGGGCTGCCGCCTGCCCCATTTTACTCGGGGCTCTTTGCGGCTTTCCCACAGGGGCACGCACCATGGCAGCACTCTACGACAAGGGTGCGCTGAGCGCGCGGCAATGCACCCGCCTGCTCACCTTTATCAACAATCCAAGCTCGGCTTACATGATCAGCGCAGTAGGCGTCTCGCTGCTTGGCAGCCGCAGGCTGGGGCTTTTGCTTTATGCGGTCTCGCTTATTTGCGCACTTGTCACAGCGCTCGCCACCCGCGTGCTCATGCCGGATACAAGCGAAACAATCAAACCGACGCCACAGCCCGTGCGACTTGGCGCGGACGTATTCACGCAAGCAGTAACAGGGGCGGCGCAAAGCATGCTGGCCGTGTGCGCCTACGTGCTGTTTTTCTCGGCAATCCTTGGTGCGATGGAGAGCGTTTGCACCCGCCTCTCCCTGCCCGCACCGCTGGGGGCTTTGCTTTACGGCATGGTGGAAATGTCGGGCGGGGTTGCGCGCGCCGCGCAGATCGAAGATCCCGCCAAGGCCACCGCACTTTGTGCTGCGCTTTGCTGCTGGTCGGGCATTTCGGTCATGTGTCAGATCATGACCGTCTGCCACGGCAGAGGCATTCGCTTTGCGCCTTACGTGCTGGCAAAGCTTGCGCAGGGCTTGCTGGCAGCCGCGCTTTGCATCCTTGCCGTTCGCTATCTCTTTCCCCTCTTGCCACCCGAGCACACAAACGCCGCGCTCTTGCTCCCCGCAGGCACAACAGAGCTGCTTGCGCACGTAGTCAACGCCTGCTTTTTGTTTTCCTGCACCGCGCTGGCCGCAAGTCAACCCAAAAAATCATCTCACCGCTGCCCCACCGCCGACATATATTGACAATGAAGGGCTCTTCCCTTCACGAAAGGCGGTCTCGATATGAAAACACCGAATCTTTTCAAGCAGCAAAATACGCAGCCCGAGCATGGGTTTACGGATGCGCTGATCGGCTCCGCCACGCATGCAGCCCGCGCGCGTGACGCGCTTGCCGCTGCCGCCATCCGCGCGCAGATAGTCAAGCACAGCACCAGGGCTTACGGCTGCATTTACGGAATCAGATTTTCCACAGCGCAAAAGGCCAACGCGGCCTTTGTGCTTGGACGCGCGGGCGTTACCGTGCGCGAATACGCGGAGAGCACCCCATGAGCGCGCCCATCTATCTCGATCACGCCGCCACCTCCTGGCCAAAGCCCGCTTCGGTGCATCGCGCTGTGTTCGATTGCATGACACGTGCGGGCGGTAACCCCGGGCACGGCTCACACGCGCTTTCCGACGCAGCAGCGCAGATCGTTTACGATTGCAGATGCGCCTTGGCCGAGACCTTCGGCGCTTCCCCCGAGCGTGTGATCTTTACCCCGGGTGCCACGCATGCCATCAATCTTGCTCTGCACGGGGCTTTGCGGCAGGGCGACCACGTGCTTTGCTCGGACATGGAGCACAATGCGGTCTTTCGTCCGCTTTATGCGCTGCGCGAGCGGGGCGCCATCGAATTTGACACCATCCTCTCCCCCGCATCCGATCCGCGCGCGGGCACAGCCCGCATCATCACGGACGCGGCCGCCAAAAGAAAGCCGAATACGCGCATGCTGGTCTGCTCGCATATGTCCAATATCGTCTCGTCAGTCATGCCGCTCGCGGCACTCGGTGCATTTTGCAAGCGACACGGCGTGCTGTTTTGCGTGGATGCGGCACAATCCGCGGGGCATTTGCCCCTTGATCTGAAGCAGATGCAGATCGACATGCTGTGCATTCCCGGGCACAAGGGGCTTTACGGCCTGCAGGGCTGCGGCGCGCTGATTTTAGGCGAGGGTGTGGAGCTGACGCCGCTTTTGCAGGGCGGCAACGGTGTGCTCTCGCTTTCGGGAGCCATGCCGGATCAGCCGCCCGAGCGGTACGAAGCAGGCACGCTGCCCACGCCCGCCGTCGCGGGGCTGCTTGCAGGCATTCGAGAGGTCAACGCGCGAGGCATCCCGGCAATTGCCGTACAGGACAGACACCTTTACGATCGCGCACGCGCTATGCTCGGCAGATTTGAGGGCATGCGCGTCTATGCCCCGCATTGCCGCGGGCCCGTGCTGCTCTGCTCGCATGATCGCATCCCTGCAGACGCGCTTGGTGCAGAGCTGGATCGGCGCGGCATTTGCGTGCGCGCGGGCTTTCATTGCGCAGCGCTCGGACACGGCACGCTGAAAACGCCCGACACAGGGGCGGTGCGGCTGAGCTTCGGCATGGATACCACACCCTCCGACCTGGACGCACTGTACGGCGCACTCAAGGATATTTTGCTGTAAAAGATAAGAGCGGCACCGCAATCGCGGTGCCGCTTGTTGGCTTTGTTTTACACTTATTCGTTCACGGGAAGATAGAAGACTTCGGGAGCATCCATATCTGCCGTTTTGAGCAGGATAAAGGTATTCTCCTTGGTCACGCCTGTGAACTTGACGCGCTCTTTCCATTCCTGCAGCGTTCCCGCATAGTCGTATACGCGCTCCTCGTAAATATAGTCAACCGCATCGGGATCTTCGAAAAGCGTCAGGCTTGCGGGCAGATGCACGGTAATGGACGATAAATCCTCCAAAGCCACGCCCGAGAAGCAATACGACTCCAGAGTGGTCACACCCTCGGGGATATACAACTCCTTGGAACTAAGCTCGCAGCCAATGAATGCATAACCGCCGATGGTCGTAATGCTGGCTCCGTCGAGAA
This sequence comes from uncultured Clostridium sp., assembly GCA_964501175.1. Taxonomy (GTDB): domain Bacteria; phylum Bacillota; class Clostridia; order Oscillospirales; family CAG-272; genus SVQP01. Next base: position 3,546 of record CAZCRV010000089.1, on the reverse strand, counting down.
TACGGCCATCACCCAAGCAACGCAGCAGCGTACCCGTCTCAGTATTGATCAGGCAGCCGTCGATGTTGCGGATGGTGGCATTGTTTCCGTCCACCGTCACGCTCTGCAAATTGTACAAATCTCTCCACATGGAGGAGCCCACGGAGGTTACGGTATCGGGAATATTGATGCCCACGGCGTGCTCGGTGCCCATATAGCGCATCAGAGCCAGGCATGCCTCGGCCTGCTCGAGCGACTCGCTGAGCTTGACCAGCTCCAGCACGTTCAGATAAGCCGCTACCAGGGAGTCCTCGTTCCATGCGGCATACTCGACAAGATAGCTCTGAATCTTCTGCTGCTCCGTAAGGGATGCGTTCATATCAAACACGTAAATATCGCCAAGCTCGGTAATGGGAAACGCTTCTGCGGCCTCCTGACGGGCGGGCTCTTCCAGATCGGTCAGCGAGATCTTGAGATAATACGCCTTGAATTTGTTAAGATCAAAGGCCCCAAGGCCATTTGCCTGCATTTTTGTCCAAAGGGTATCCAGATCCTGCGGTCTGAGCACCAGGGGCAGCAGCTGCGTGGAGCTCTCGTTCGGATCCCAAAGGCTTCTTGAACGGCTCAGCTGCAGATCCACCTCCACAACCGTGTCACCCGCGGGTGAGGTTTTGGGGATCTCGATCACGAAATCCTCGGTGTTCTCGGGGTTCGTGGTCATGTACTTGACCGCGCAGGTCCCATCTCCGTTGGACATATAGTACAGGTGATAGGGCTTTCCGTCCTCAAAGGTGTCCTCCAGCTTCAGATCGGCAAAGGGCAGATTCTCCTCAAAGCCCTCCTTGACGTCCTCGGCCATATCGCAGGATGCCAGCGGCAAGCAAAGCAGAATTGCGGCAAGCATCAACGCCACGTATTTTGCGCGTGTTTTCATAGTTGTTTCCTCCTTCAAGCATTTTGTTGGTAGGCTTTTCCGCCTTCATCTACAAAGACGGCAAAAATGCAAAACCTTACACCTTTTGGGAATTTTTTTTGAAAAAGAATAAAAATCATTTATGCAAAAAAAGCGAGCCCGACAAAACGGACTCGCTTATCTTTTATATAACCTGCTTTTCGCGCAAAAATTCGTCCAGCACGTCAGCTGCCAGGGCAACCAGCTGCGGACAAGGACGCTTTGCGTAATATTCGGGGGTTCTCTGCTCGGGGTCTTTGCCCGCGGTGGTCTCTACGCCCGCAAGCAGCTCGCGGCAAATAATCGAGCCGCCCGACTGCGCCTTGAAGCGATCGGCAAGCTCGCGGATATCTGCATACACGCGCTTTTTGCTCTCCATATTGCCCGGCTCGGAGTAGCCACAGACCAGGTCGTACACCATAAACATGCCGCTGACCGCGCCGCAAACCTCGCGCAGCCTGCCCATACCGCCGCCAAAGCCGCTTGACAGCTTGGCCGCCACGGTGCGTTCCAATCCCGTAACGTCCTCAAATGCCAGCACCACCGCCTGCGCGCAGGTGTAGCCTTGCAGGAAAAGTTCCTTTGCGTGATCTCCTCTGGTGCTCATCATGATCCCCCGAAAGCGCATTCTCTTCGCTTGCTTCAAGCGTATCGAAGAGTAGAAAAGCAAAAACCCCGAATGCGATGCATTCGGGATTTTGGAGCTGGTAATCAGAATCGAACTGATGACCTCGTCATTACCAATGACGTGCTCTACCGACTGAGCCATACCAGCATTGTGCCGTCTGTTGACGACTTCGATATTATAACAAATCATTTTCGGTTTGTCAATACCTTTTTTCAATTTTTTTCGATTTTTTCAAAATTATTTTTTCTTTTTTTCTGAGGCCCTGCCAAATGTCTTTTGGCAGAGCCCCTGTGATTACATGATAAATTACTTTCCTGCCACGCTCATGTCCTTGATCAGCGCAGCGGGTGCGCCGAACACGGTAAAGCCGCCGGGAATGCCCCATTCCACGGTATCGGACAGGCAGTCGATGTTCTTGAGCAGCTCGAAGAAGTTGCCCGCAATGGTAAAGGAGCGCACGTAGGTGGTCTTCTTGCCGTTCTCAATCAAGAAACCCTCGCTCTCGATCGAGAAGTCACCCGTGGTGGCGTCCGCACCTGCGTGCAAGCCCTTGACTGCGGTGACGTAAATGCCGTTTTCCGCCTTGGCGATCAGCTCGTCCTCGGAAAGAGTGCCGGGGCACAGGCTGAAGTTAAAGGGAGCAACGTTGACCTGAGACGCATACGAGCCGCGCATGCCGTTACCGGTGGATGCAACGCCCGCCTTGGCTGCCGTGGTCAGGTCGTAGAGCAGCGTGGTCAGCACGCCGCCCTTGACGATGTCCTTCTTGTAGGTTGCCACGCCCTCACCGTCAAAGTGGGTCTGCATGGGCGCGCCCTCTCTCATGGGGTCGTCGGTGATGCACACGCAATCTGCCGCGATCTTCTGTCCTTCCTTACCTGCAAGTAAGGAAAGCCCCAGCTGCGCGTTTCTTGCCGAGAATGCGCTGGAGAATACCGAGAGGATGGAGCGCATTTCGCTGCCTGCCAGCACGATATTGGTCTTGCCGGAGGGTACGCTGCCCGCGCCGATCTTGAGCACTGCCTTATCGGTTGCCTTACGTGCAAGCTCTGCCACCTTCTCTTGGTCCGAGCAAAGCGCGAATGCAAACGCATCGGCACTTTCCTCGCCGATCTTGACGATGGGCATGGCGTAAACACCGTTCAGCCCTGCGCGGTTGGAAAGCTCCAGGCCGTGAGAATTGCACAGATAGATCTCGATCTCGGAGGAGATGCAAGCCGCCTGTGTGCCGTCGGTCACGCCCTCGTGTGCTGCGTAGATCTGCTTCTGCATATCCAGCGTCATAGCCTTTGCTTCTGCAGCGCTGAGCGGCACGAATTTGGGCATATCGGGGGTTGCATAGCTCTCGGAGCCGGCAAAAATGGGTGCGGTGTCTTCCTTTTCAATATAGCGCGCGTTGTCGCAAGCGCGGCGCACCAGATCGGCAAGCTCGCTTTCGGAAAACAGCTCGGTGGATGCATAGCCCATCTTGCCATCCACCATGCAGCGCAGGCTGATGCCGCCGCCCTCGCTGCAGGAAAAGCTACTGAGGGAGTCCTTGAGTGCCTCTGCGGAGAGACTGGAGCTGTTCATATAGTAAATTTCATATTCTTCAAGGCCTGCAGCACGGGCTGCATCGAAGATGATCTGTTTTGCTCTGCTAAGTTCCATATCTATACCTCCTTTATCAGCGACCGCCGACCGTGATCTCGGATACACGGATCAGGGGCTGACCTACGTCGGTGGGTACGCTGCCGCTGGACGAGCCACACATGCCCTGTCCGGTTGCCAGGTTCTGACCGACCATGTCGATATCCTTGATGATCTGAGAGCCGGTGCCAATCAGCGATGCGCCGCGGACTGCCTCACAAATCTTACCGTTGCGGACGATGTAGCCCTCGCGCACCGAGAAGTTGAACGCACCGGTCAAGGGGTTGACCGAGCCGCCACCCATTTCCTTGGCATACAGACCGTACTCAATGGACGCGATGATGTCCTCGTTCTTGTC
>CAZCRV010000088.1:0-8637 GCA_964501175.1 uncultured Clostridium sp. | reverse complement strand
GACCTGCGGTCGCCCGCATGAGGCTGCTTCTGTATTTTCTTGGCGGGCGACCACAGGTCGCCCCTACGAAAAAAGAGACAACCTGTCATCACATCCCCGGATCTGTCTTCCCCTATAAGACAGATCCCTTTTTGGAGGTATCCATGAAACACACCGAGCATTTTTTGACCAAATGGCATGACACCGATCCCGATCTGATCATTCGCCCCTCGCAGGTGCTGATGTACATGCAGGAGTGCGCCAACAGACAGTGTCGCGCGATCGACCTGGACCTGGACGAGATCCACCAGCGCGACGGCATCGGCTTTATCATGAGCCGCATTCAGGTCAGCATCGACGCCCCCCTGCCCCCTTACATCCGCATCTGGGTCAATACCTGGTGCCCGCCCTCGCGCGGCTACGCCTACAACCGTTGCTTTGAGATCGAATACGATGGCAAAACATACGCTCGCGCGTCCTCGGAATGGGCCTTGGTCAACCTCAAGGACCGCATCTTTATCAAGTCCGAGGATTTCCCCGCAGCATCACAGTTTCCGACCGACGAGCAGATCGACAAAAGCGAGCTGCCCCGCCGCGTGCGCATTACATCTTCCACACCTCTTGTCGAGGTTGGCAAGCGTGAGGTTCGCTACTCCGATCTTGACTACAACATGCACATGAACAACACCAAGTACCCCGACATGCTGTGCGACTACGTGCCGGACATGCTCGGCAAGTTTGTCAGCGGCTTTTCGCTTTCCTACCTGCACGAGGCCGCCTACGGCGACGTGCTGACCGTGTATCGCGCAGAGAGCGAGAACGGCTATCTCTTCCGCTTAGTCAACCAGGACGGCAAGACCTGTATGGAAGCGGAGCTGTATTTAAAGAATATGGAATAAAAATGATGGAATCCCTTGCAGAAAGGGATTCCTTTTTGATGAAGTTAATGATTGCAGGCGAGGAGGAGCAAGCCCCTCCCCTACGTAACAGGGGCAAAGCAATTTCTTGCCTAAACAGAAAAATCCAAAAAATGTCAGGCCGTAGGGGAGGGGCTTGCTCCTCCTCGCCTGCAATCACAACTCAAAAATCCCCCCTTTGGTACCGTTTGATACCAAAGGGGTTTTCATGTAAATATTGTTTTTTTTATTTTTTGTCCAGCACCATCTGCGTTTGCTCGTCCTCATACTGGCGGGTGTAGAGGCGGTAATAATAGCCCTTCTCGGCCATCAGCTCGGCGTGGCTGCCGCGCTCGATGATCTTGCCGTCCTTGACGGCTAAGATGATATCGGCTTGGCGGATGGTGGAAAGTCTGTGCGCGATGACAAAGCAGGTGCGTCCAAGGCTTACGCGCTCGGTGGCGCGCTGGATCAGCTGCTCGGTGTGGCTGTCCACCGACGAGGTGGCCTCGTCCAGCACTAAGATCGAGGGATTTGCCAGCATGACGCGCGCAAACGACAAAAGCTGCTTTTCGCCCGTGGAAAGAAGGTCGCCGCCCTCGCCCACGTCGCTCTCCAGCCCCTTGCCCATGCGTTCGACGATTTTCCATGCGTCGATCTCGCGCAGGGCGGCCTCCATCTCTGCTTCGGTGGCGTTGGGGTTGCCATAGCGCAAATTCTCGGCAATGCTGCCCGAGAACAGGTGCGGCGTTTGCAGCACGTAGCCAAGCGAGGAATGCAGCCAAAGCTGGCTTCTCTCTCTTGCGTCGCGGCCGTCGATCAGCACTCTGCCCTTGGTGGGGTCGTAGAATCGGCAGACTAAGTTGACTAAGGTGGATTTTCCCGCGCCCGTCTCGCCCACGATTGCCACGTTTGTTCCTTTAGGTACGTGCAGATCAAAGTTTTCCAGCACCCATTCGTTGCCGTCCGGGTACATAAACGACACGTCCTCAAAGGTAATATCGCCCTGCAAAGGCTCCCAGCTCTCTCTCTTGGGATGGAAGGTGTCACCATACTTGGCCACAACCTCCGCGCTGTCCGGCACGTCGGATTCGGTTTCCAAGATCTTGGAAACGCGCTCCATATTGACGCGCACAAAGATCATGTCCGCCATGGCGTTGACCACCCACTGCACCTGTTCCATGACGTTCATGGCGTAGGTCATGAATACCGAAAGCTTTGCGATAAATTCCACGTTTTCCTGTGCGATCAAGCCCCCGCGCCACAGCACCAGGGCCAGCGCCATGGAGGTGGAGAACGAGATCAGACAGATAAAGCTTGCACGCACGCGCGCGGTCAGCACGGCGGTCTTGTTCATTTTGCCCGTCAGCGCGAAAAAGCCCTTGCGCATCTTTTCCTCTGCGCCCAGCACGCGAACCGTGCGCGAGCCGGTGATGCTTTCATTAAACTTGCCCGAGATCTGCGAATTGAGCTCTCTGACTTCTTTGTTGAGCGTGCGCAATCTGCGCTCGAACAGCGCAGCACTCAGCGCAATGACCGGCACGATGACCATGACGCACAGCGCCAGCTTCCAGTCCTTGATAAACATGATAACGGCAGCGCCGATCAGATACGACAAATTCCACACGCCGCTCATGAAATCCCAAGCGACCACACCGCCTATGCGGCCGGTGTCACTCATGATGCGCGAGTGCAAATATCCCACGCTGTTCTGGTTAAAGAACGAGAACGACAGCGTTTGCAAATGCTTAAAGCACGCGCTGCGCATGTCCTTGGCGATCAGCACCTCGATTCTACCGGTCTGATAGGACGAGATAAAGTCGGCCACGATACGCGAGACCAAAAACAGCGCGTAAAACAGGCAAAACAGCCCAAGCCCCGACACCGTGCCGGGCACGATGAAATTGGCAATGGCGTATTCCTGGAACAGGGGCAGGCAGATATCCACTATGCCGCTATAGACGCCCAGCAGCAAAATTGCGCCAAACACCCACAAATAGGGCTTGAAAAATGCGATCACCTTGGGGTACGGCAATCCCTTACGCTTTACTTGCTCTTTTTTCATGCCGTCACCTCCCCGTCGGATACTTCCGCATCGTTTCTTCCCTGCATTGCGCACACGCGACTGTAAATACCGCCCGCGGCAACAAGCTCTGCGTGCGTGCCCATCTCGGCCACGCGACCCTCGTCCAGCACCACGATCTGATCGGCATGCGAGAGCGTGGTGATGCGGTGCGAGATCAGAATGACCGTACAGTTCTCGAACTCGCGGCGCAGCGCGCGGCGAATGGTGGCGTCGGTCTCGCTGTCCACGGCAGACAGAGAATCGTCAAAAATCATAATATCGGGGCGCATTGCCAGCATTCTGGCAATCGAGCACCTCTGCTTCTGGCCACCCGACAGCGTCACGCCGCGCTCGCCCACAAAGGTCTCGTACCCCTCCTTGAACTCGGACACCGCGCCGTCAAAGCAAGCAACGCCCGCGGCATACTTGACAGCATCCATGTTCACGCCGTCCGTGCCCATGCAGATATTCTCGGCGATCGTGCCCGAGAACAGATACGTATCCTGCAGCACGTAACCCACGCGACGGTGCAGCTCTGCGCGATCGATCTGCGCAATCGGTACGCCGTCGATGGTAATCGAGCCATCCTCCAGCTCGTAAAGGCGATCGAGCAAACCCATCAGAGTGCTCTTACCCGAGCCCGTGCCGCCCATGATACCGATCACGCTGCCGCCACCCACCGAGAAGGAAACGTCCTCTAAGATCTGCGCGCCTTCCGGCTCATAGCGAAAGCTGACGTGATCGAACACAATGTCGCCCTTGAAATCGGGTTCTTTGACTTCCTGAGTCTGCATTTCGGGATTTGTGTTAAGAATATCGTTGATTCTGCCCAGCGCCACGCCCGCCTTACTCATCTCGGACACGATTCGACCAAGAGAGCGCACAGGCCACAGCATCATGGCGTTATAGGACACGAACGCAAGCAGATCGCCCAGCTCCATGCCGTGCGCGACACACATATACGTGCCCACACCAAGCACCGCCAGCACCTGCATGCCCGAGAAAAAGTCACCAATGATCCAAAACCAGGTAAACAGCCAGGTCAGGCGCACGTTGCGGTCGCCGTATTCCTTGTTTTTGGCATCAAATTTTTCAATCTCGCTTCTCTCGCGGCCAAATGCGCGCACCACGCGCACTCCTGTCAAGTTTTCTTGTGTGATTGAGGAAAGCTCTGCCTCGCAGATATCGCAAGCCTCGAAATGCTTGCTGATCTGCGCGCGGAACACCAGCGAATAGGTCAGTACGATGGGCACAAAGGCCAAGGGAACCAGCGCAAGCAGCGGGTTCATCATAAACATGACGGTCAGCGAAACAGCTAACAGAATAATCACGCGGAACAGCGGCACCAACTGCTCTGCCACGAAGTTCTTGACCATTTCCACGTCCGAGGTGGAGCGCTGGATCAAGTCGCCCGTTTTATTCTGCGAATAAAAGCTCTGCGGCAGGCGTCCGATGTGCGCAAACAGGTCGTCACGAATGGTTTTGACCATGCTCTCGCCGCCCTTATTGTTAAAATACATGTTGCCAAAGCGGCACAGCACAGAAGCAGCACCCGTCACGATGACGGCAATGGCCACCAGCCACAGCTTATCCTGCAGGTACGCAATCAGCGCGGGCGCGTCCACAAGACCCGCAAGCCATGCAGGCAGCTCGAGCTCGTTGCCCGAGAGCAAGTTATCGACGGTGAAATTGACGATCTGCGGTGCGACCATCTCAAGTCCCGTCATGGCAAAGGCGCACAGAATGCCCAAAGCAAACCAAAGGCGACTCTTTCGCAAAAAGCGCCACAGCCGCCCAGCCTTGCCATACACCTTATGTTGTGTTTCCATATTATCACATCCTTTCTGTCATGAATGAGGAGTTAGTTGAATAAAATAAATGCAAAAAATATCGCGCTCACAAACCGCTCGGATTCACATTCTCCCCCCTGCGCTTGGCTCAGGGCAGCGCAATATATTCCCCCCTCCCGGAGGGGGGCTATGAAAGTAGCGAACTCTGCCTCAACCCAAAACGCAACTCACCATGTCAGCACAAAACAGCTCAAATCACACCGCACGCTAAAACCATGCAGTCGTCTCGAAATGCGGGGACGATGACTGATATAGCCCCCCCTCCGGGAGGGGGGAACATTATGCGCTGCCCTGCGCCAAGCGCAGGGGGGAGAATGCGAATCCAAGGGGTTTCTGCGAGTTACATCCTCACGGTATTTGCATACGGACAAATATCCCCAAGCGGACATTCCCCGCATTTGGGTGCTCTTGCCGTGCAATAATCGCGGCCAAACTGCACCGCACGGTGGCAAAAATCGCTCTGCTCCTCGGGCTCAACGTACAAGTCCAGAATCTTTTCCACCTTGTGCGGATCCTTGAGCTCAGTGGGATACGCGCCAAGCCTGCCGCCGATGCAGATCAGATGCGTATCGGCCACGATACCGGGGATGCCGTAAATATCCCCCAGCAGAAGGTTGGCGATCTTGCGCCCTACGCCGGGGAAGGTCAGCAGCACCTCGCGGTCGGCAGGCACTCTGCCGTCGTATTCGTTGACCAACAGCGCGCACGAATCCTTGATATTGCTTGCCTTTGCGCGGTAAAAGCCGCAGGAATGCACCAGTCTCTCCAAGTCCTCAATCGGTGCATCCGCCACCGCCTTAGCAGTCGGATATGCGGCAAACAGCTCGCGGCATACGATATTGACTCTTGCATCGGTGCATTGCGCCGAAAGCCTGCCCATGATCAGAAGTCGCCAGCCGTCGTCCGCCGGATCGGGCGCGTCGGTTCTCCACTCCAGCGCACACTCCGCGCCGGGGTAGATTTCGGCAAGTCTTTTCGAGGCCTCGGCAAATCTCGCCTTGGTCTCCTTATATCGCTTTGTTCTTTTCAGGTTCTTCATTGTTTCTTTCATCATATTTTTCGCTTTGCTCTACTCAAAAATTTCTCTTTCAACAAAGCATGGGGAAACCGACCCTATCTTGCAAAGGTCGATTTTCCCCACTCTTTTATGTAATTTTTGAAGGATCACTCCTCGATGGGATACTTTTCTTTGTATTCCACGTATCTGCGGTCAAACTCGGGGTTGCCGTGTTTGAGATCATACAGGTACTTATGCATATCGAGAGCCTTTTCCTTGGAAAGCTCCAGCATGCAGCCTGCGATATTGGAGCAATGGTCAGCAACGCGCTCGCAGTTGGTCAGAAGATCGGACAGAATGAAGCCCATTTCCATGGTGCACTCGTTGTTCTGCAGACGCACGATGTGATGCAGCTTGATGGAATCACGCAGATCATCAATGACCTCCTCCAAAGGCTCAACCGATACGGCCATGTTGAAGTCGTCGTTGATAAAGCCCTCGCGTGCATTCCAAAGCACCTCGCGTACAGCGGCAACCATGGTGTTAATCTCCTTTTGCGCGGCGGGCGAGAATTGGATCTGCTTATCCTTCATTTCTTCGACCGACTCCACAATATTGACTGCGTGGTCGGAAATTCGCTCAAAGTCACCGATCAGGTGCAAGAGCTTGGTGATCTCTCTCGAGCCCTCGCCCGAGCTGTTCTTTGCAGCCAGCTTGACAAGATACGAGCCGATCATATCCTCCATCTTGTCCACGTCGTCCTCGCACTTGCGTACAAGATCGGCAGACTTGGAGTCATAATTGCTCAGCAGCATCAGCGCGCGATCCATGGCGTCGCAGGAGACGGCTGCCATCTTGCGTGTGGCAACCTCAGCGTGCTCAACTGCAACTGCAGGGGTGATGAACAAACGCTCATCCAGCACAAGGCCGTCCTCGTCCTTCTTTTTCTTGGACGTTTCGGGAACGGACACGGTTGCCAGCTTGACAAGCAGGTTGGTGAACGGGAACAGAATGGTGACTGCGATAATCTTGAATACGGTGTGGATAATCGCAATATCCCACATGTTGGCAATTCTGGTCAGCAGCGGGTCAAAGCCAATGATCGCATCCAGAATGTAGAAGCCGGAGAGCACGATGATCACGGCGATGATATTGAAATACAAGTGCACAAGCGCTGCACGCTTACCGTTCTTGGAAGAGCCCATGGAGGACAGCAGCGCCGTGACGCAAGTACCGATATTCTGACCCATGACGATCGGGATAGCGATACCGTAAGAGATCGCGCCCGACGCGGTCAGCGCCTGCAGAATACCGACAGACGCAGAGGAGGACTGTACGATTGCAGTCAGCGCGGTGCCGGCCAGCACGCCAAGGAAGGGATTTTCAAACATGACTAAGATCTGTCCGAACTCGGGAATATTTTTCAGTACCGAAACGGCATCAGACATCACGTTCATTCCGGTCATCAGTACGCCAAAGCCCAGCAGAATGTTGCCCAGCTGCTTATATCTGTTCTTCTTTGCAAACATGGTAAAGCCGATACCGATCAGTGCAAGAATGGGCATCCAGAAATCCGGCTTTAAGTATTGCAGACCAGCCATCAGACCGTCAGCACCCGCAACCTCCATACCGGTCATAGCGGTCAGCCATGCGGTGATTGCAGTACCCACGTTAGCACCAAGGATCACGCCTACGGCCTGTGCGAGCGTCATGGTTGCGGAGTTGACAAAGCCGACTACCATAACGGTGGTTGCGGACGAGGACTGAATAATCAGCGTCACGCCAAGGCCAAGCAAAAAGCCCTTGAATTTGTTGGAGGTCATTTTACCGAGGATGGTCTTGAGCTTGTTGCCCGCGCACTTTTTCAAGCCGTCGCCCATAACGTCCATACCGAACAAGAACAGCGCCAAGCCAAGCACCAAATTGAGAATCATGTAGATATCTACACTCTCATGGGTCATTACTGCATGAAAATTGTTCAAAAAGTTTTGCATGTTGGATTCCTTTCCCAATCTCAAAATCAATTCGTCAGATCAACATTTGTCCGTTTATATTTAACTTGAATTGTAAGCCCAGCTTGTCCGCAGCCTTACGGCACATGATCATTCTTCCAAGGAAGATCTCAAAATACGACATGACCGACGCCACACCCGTATCGATATCCAGGGACAGCGTCACGGTTTTCTGCTCCTTATCCAGGGTCAGACGCGACATTTCCACCGAATAATTGACGCGGTCGTGAATATCAAAGGTGGCAATATCCTCGTTTCTCACGCGACTTCGTCTTACGTCCGACTTATCCGCCAAAATCAAGGCAGCAGCCACGCCGTTGACCGGCACTCCCGTGCCCTCGTCGTGGTTTCCGATGGCGGTGACCACCGTGGCAATGTCCTCGGCAGGCATGTCCATATGGTCAAGCAGACGGAAGGCCATGACCGCACCGCTCTGCGAGTGATCCACGCGGTTGACTAAGTTGCCGATGTCGTGCAGGTATCCCGCGATTTTAGCAAGCTCGATCTCGTGCGCATCGTATCCAAGCTCACCAAGAATATACGCCGCCGTTTCGGACACGCGTGTGACGTGCGCAAAGCTGTGCTCGGTGTATCCGAGCGCGCACAACGACTCGTCCGCTCTTTGAATATAGGTTCTAATCTCCGGGCTATGCCGCAGCTGATCGTACGTGATCATCAAAATCCTCCGCAAAATGCCTATTTGATATTATTTTATCATATTATAGTATATTTGTCAATAATATTTTCAGTTGAAAGAGCGCGCGGTGCGCGCAATGCAAAATGAGTAAGTTGCCAAAGTAAAATCCGTTTTCAAAAGCGGTGGTTGCGAAATGGCATT
>CAZCRV010000087.1:0-8672 GCA_964501175.1 uncultured Clostridium sp. | reverse complement strand
AGGTTTTCCTCAATTGAGCGGTTGCGATAAGGGGATTCCTTGGAGGCAACAGAACGGTCCGTGCCCTTGTAGTCAGCCAGGTCGTCCTTGGAAAGGTCGCAAACGTAAGCGTCGCCCTGCTTGATCAGCTGTACGGCAAACTCGTAGCACTTGCCAAAGTAATCGGAGCCGTAGTAAACGCCGCCCGTGGGGGTAGCGCCCAGCCATTCCAGGTCCTCGCGGATCGAGCGAACGAACTCGTCGGATTCCTTTGCGGGGTTGGTGTCGTCGTAGCGCAGGTTGAACAGACCGTTATACTTGTTGGCTACGTCGGTGTTGATGCAGATGGCCTTGACCGAGCCGATGTGCAAATAACCGTTGGGCTCGGGCGGGAAACGGGTGTGGATCTTTTTGTCGGGCGTGACGCTAAGATCCTCGTTGATGATCTCAAAAATAAAGTTGTTGTTGGTTTCTGCCATGTTTTTATCCTCAAATTATCAATAGAGTTTACAGGGTTGCAAGCATTGCTTCAAGGCGTGCGACGGTTCTGTCGTAGCCGAGAATCTGCATGACCGTCCAAAGGTCGGGCGCGTTGGTCTTGCCGGTCACGGCCAGGCGCAGGAACATGGAAATGTCAGCCACGCTGCCCTTGAAAGCGGAGGGGTCAGCCTTGTATGCCTTCATGTCGGCGGTGTAGCCAAGGCCTGCGCCGATCTCCTTGATCTTTTCAAACCAGGTGTTCATGTCGTCCGAAATATCAAATACCTTGATAAAGCCCTGGAGCGTTGCCTTGATGTCGGCTCTGTCAAACTGCTCGGGGTACTGCTCGGTCAAGGTGAACAGCTCGTCGTAGAAGAATCCCATGTAGGGGCGGGCATCCTTCCAGACCGCCAGGTCCTTACGGGGCTTCTTGCCTCCACGGCCGATGGCGAAAATGTTGACCGCATAAGCGGGATCGGCTGCAAGCAGCGCGCCGAACTCGGGATCGTAGGTCTTAGCCCACTCGATGACGGCCATCGTGACCTTCTGTGCGCTCATGCGCGAGATGACGTTCTTGGAAACGTCGTTGAGCTTATTGAAATCAAACAGACAGCCCGATGCACTCATCTTCTTGATGTTGAAGGGGAAGTCGGTGTAAGGCTTTTCGGGGTTCTGTGCGTGCCATTCCTCGTAGTTGGAGTTGAGCAGCGTCATGACGTACTCGCAAACGCATTCGGGAGCGTAGCCCATCGCTGCGTAGTCGTCCATGTTCGCGCCCATATCGCGCTTGGAAAGCTTTTTCTTGTTGCCGTTTTCGTCCAGGCGCATGATCTGCGAGATGTGCATGTACTTGGGCAGACGGAAGCCGAGATAGCGGAACAGCTGAATGTGCTTTGCAAGGCTGGGCAGCCATTCCTCACCGCGAATGACGTGCGTAGTGCCCATCAGGTGATCGTCCACCGCGTGTGCAAAGTGGTAGGTGGGAATGCCGTCCGACTTAAGCAGCACGAAATCCTCATCGTTCTCGGGGATATCCAGCTTGCCTCTGACAAGGTCAGTGAAGGGAGTCTTCTTGTTGGGGTCACCGTCAGCAAGAATTCTGAGCACGAAGGGGTTGCCTGCGGCTAAGTTTTCCTTGACCTCGTCCATGGTGATGGCACGCATTTTTAGCGTCTGTGCGCGGCGCTCCTCAGCCTGAGCCTGCCAGTCGGTGTTCTTGATCTCTTCCTTTTTATTAACAGCCTGCAGCGCCTCCAGCTCCTCCTCGGTGGTAAAGCAGGGGTAAGCAAGGCCCTTTCTGACCAGATCCTTTGCGTAGGTCTGATAGATCTCTGCGCGTGCGCTCTGCTTGTAAGGACCGTATGCGCCTTGGTCGCTGACCTTACCGGTCTCGTCAAGAATCGCGCCCTCGTCAAAGTGGATGCCGTAGTGTGCCAGCGTCTTGATCAGACCCTCGGCAGCGCCGGGAACCTCGCGCTTTGCATCGGTATCCTCAATTCTCAGATAAAATACACCGCCGCTCTGGTGTGCCAGACGCTCACCAACCGTGGTGGGGAACAGGCCGCCAAAATGCACAAAGCCTGTGGGGCTGGGTGCAAAACGGGTGACCTTTGCGCCCTCGGGGAGCTGACGCGCGGGGTATGCTGCCTCGATGTCGGCAGGGGTTTTGGTGATCTGCGGGAACAGCAGATCGGCTAAGATTTGATAATCCATTTTGTTTTCCTCAATATATAAATATTATTTTTTCAAATACGTTTTTTACAAGTAAAAAGCAACGTCCAGCGCATGTCCGAGCAGCGCGGATTCTCCGTGGCCGGGATAAATGGTGATATTCTTGGGATACTGCCGCAAAGCACACAGCGAGGTGCGCAGCGTAAACGCGTTACCACCGTGTAAATCTGCTCGGCCGTAGCCTTGCGCGAACAAGAGATCTCCCGTGAACATGACTCTCTCGCCGGGAATATAGTAGCAAACAGAGCCCTTGGAGTGGCCGGGAAGGTGAATGACCTCAATGTCCATGCCGCCAAGGTTGATCTTGTCTCCTCCCTTGAGCAGCCGCTGGGCGGGGGCATACGAAATATCCTGCCCGAAAAACAGCGAGAATGCGTTCTTGACACCGTCCTCCAGCATTTCAGCGTCATCCTCGTGGATCATCAGCGGGGCTGTGCAGGCGCGTCGCAGCGTGTCGATCGAAACAATGTGATCGAAATGCCCATGGGTCAAGAGAATGCCGACAAGCTCAGCACCCATTTCCTGCAACTTTTGCAAGATCGACTTGGCAGAGGCACTCGGGTCAATGACTACGGCCTTTCTGCCATGCTCGAGGATATAGCAGTTGGAGTTATACGAGCCGGGAAAAAGATTGATAATTTGCATATCTCCCTCCGCATTACATAAGAATTCATTCTATTATACCACACTCTGCTTGATTTGTCTACACTTTACAAAGAAAAATAGCCCTGCGATTTGGCGAATTTGGCGAAGCGGCGAGAAACTCCGCATTTGAAGTTTCTCGCCGGTTCTATTCGCCGCTCGGAGAGTGATATTGCCTTTGGCAGTGATATTTGCTTGTGCCGGGTTTTATTTGCTTTGCAAGTTTGGTGGCGAATAGAATATCACTGCGAGCGTCGCGAGCAATATCACCGGTGTGCATCCCGAATATCACTCTTTGTGAAAGCCAAGAATATCACTCATAGAAAACAGAGAAGAGAGAGCATCACGGATTTTTCCATGTTACTCTCTCTTCTGTTTAATATTGCTTTAGCCTTCGTTTACGTATGATGATTATTATTCATCCTCGAACAGGAAGCCGTAGTGAGAGGATTCACCCTTGAAGCCTTCCCAAGAGAATTCGCCGTCAACGTAAACCTTGTCGTTACCCTTGAACTTGTTGTAGATGTAAGACTGCTTATCCTCGGCGTAAGCCTGGAAGTTTGCCTCGAGGAAATCTTCAACATCCTGGAGGTAGGACTTGTAACCGGAAACGCTCGCCTTGGTCAGAACCAGGGGATTGGTGTAGGTGCTCTTAACCTTCTTAATGCCCGCGTTGGTAAGGGATGCGTACTGGTTCGCAATGATGGGAGCTACGGGAACCTCTTCCATCAGAATATCTTCAGCTGCGTGCAAGAGCGTTGCGCGGTCAGCAAGATAGGTCTTTGTGGAAGGAGTGATGCCGTATTCCTGGTAGACTGCGGTGATCTTGTCGTAGACTGCATTGGCAGCTTCTTCGGACTCGAAGTAGTCGGTACCGTATGCGGTGTTGTAGAAGAACTTCTTGAAGTTATCGTAGTACTGCAGGAAGTAAACTGCTTCCATCAGATCGTTGTATTCCTCGTTGTCAAAGCCGGTGATGTGTGCGGAGAGCTGGTAGTTCTCGGAGTCGGACATGTCCATACCCTGACCGGAGAATGCCTTTGCGAAGGGAGCAAGCGTTGCGTAAGCGTCCATGGTCACAGCACCCATATCCAGTGCGATCACCTCGAAGTTGCCGCTGCGCAGGTCTTCAGCGTATAAGTCGTCACAAATGTCATCCGGAACGGAGTCGGTCCACTTGTAGTAGTCGTTGTTGGCGATGGCGCCTCTCTTGTTTACCGAAACGTCAAAGCCGAGAGCATTCCACTGTTCTGCAACCATCTCAGCAATTGCAACGTGGATCTCGTCGTAAGCAGCAACGGTGATAGAGAAGGAGTACTTGTTTGCCTTGATGCCTGCAGCGGACAGCTCGCTCTTGAGCTCGTCGATAGAGGCGGTGGAAAGGTTTGCATACTCGGTGCCTGCAGCCTCACGGAAGGTAGTCTTCTTGGAGTTGGTATCAAATACGCCGTTGGGAACGACACCGGTAGCAGCCTCTGCAAATACGATCGCATCAACGATAGCCTGACGGTCGATTGCTCTGGACAGTACGGAACGAACGGTCTTGTTAGCGAACAGATACTCACCGTCGCCGCCGTCGTCGATCAGTGCATTCTGATTGAAGTAGTAGGTGTGGTTGGACATAGCGTCGGTCACGTCTGCATCCTCAATCAGGTCTGCAAAGTATTCATCGTAACGCCATGCATAGGGAATATTGTCAATGTACAGGATCGCGCCCGCATCGTAAGCGGCTGCGAGCTGGTCGTCGGTCATAGAGAAATCTACAATGATTCTATAAGGAGTAACGAACTTATCCAGCTTTTCTTCCTTTTCAACGTCGCGGTAGTAGTATGCGTTACGCTCCAGAACCAGGAACTTGATCAGGCTTTCCTTGAAGTCCTTACCAACAACCCAAGTGCCGTCGATCTTCTCGTACTCGTAGGAAGTGTCAAAGTACTTGGTGGAGGAGTTTTCCACAAAGTCAACTCTGCCCAACTTAAAGGGACCGCTGCACACGATGGTCGCGGGCTTCTTTGCCCAGTCGGGCTTTGCTGCGATGTCCTCACGCAGAGGAGCAAGAGCAACGCTGGTCAGATTCAGAATGAACTGATCGTAGTCGATGGGGCCTTCGAACTCAACCGAAACCATCAGCTCGCCCTCTGCGTAAATGCAAAGGTCGTCGATCGACATGTCGCCTTCCTTAACGGAACGCGCATTCTTGATATCGTACAGCAGAGCAGCAGCGTCGTAGGAGCTTTCAACGTCCAGAAGGCGTTTCCATGCATAAACCACGTCGTTTGCGGAAACATAAACACCGTCAGACCAGCAGGTATCGTTGAGGTAAATATCCATGGTGTACTCGTTTGCAGCAGCGTCTTCATTGATGACATACTTCTTGACCAGGGACTTCTTTACCTTGCCGTTCTCGTCGATCTTGAACAGAGTCTCGAACAGCAGGTTGACAATGCCGGTAGTAGCATCATTGTAATAAGCGTTAGCGGGGTCCAGATCATATACCTGCTCGGAAAGATACATAGTCAGGTACTGACCTTTGTCTTCTACCTTCTTCTTGTCACTATCGCCACAGCCGCTGAGAACAGCCAGAGCACCAACAAGCATTACAAGGCAGAGAACGGAAGCAAGGATTCGCTTTGTCATAATTGAGATTTCCTCCTCGTGCATTAGAAAATCACGGTTGCGTTTTGGGGCAACCGCTGTAGCGTCAGAGAGCTCGGTTTGTGGGAAGAATACGCAAAATTGTGCAAGTGCACAAAACCATACGGACAATCCTGTACAATCTGCACAGAACCCCCGCGCGCCTTTCCCAAAGCAAGCTCTTTTGCTCGCATATTTACATATAGTATAAACGATTTTTGAAAAAAAAGCAAGAGCATTAGAGAAATTTTAATACATAATTTATAATTTTTTTGTGGAGGGGCCATGAGAGAGTTTATCAGGAGCGATCTTGCGTGCGAAAGAGAGGATGGAAAAACAGGGCGGGAGTATGAGCTTGCGGGCTGCCGTGTTCTGGAGGCGGAGGAGCTGCGCGATGGGGGGACGGTCAGATATGCGTCGGTGTACGTCGAGCCCTTTGCAAAGATGTCGGGCAAAGTACAGGCGCGGGCGGTCAGTGCGGTGGCCGAGCTGCTTGGACAAGCTGCGGCGCGGCTTGTGCCAAAGCCCTCTTGCGTGCTGATCGCCTGTCTTGGCAACCCGCGCATCACACCGGACAGTCTTGGCCCGTGCACCGCACGCTCGCTGGAGGTTACGCGCCACGTGCAGCTGATGGACAGGGCGGCATTTTCTCGCTTTGACAAGGGGGCATTGTGCGCGGTGACGCCCGGTGTGCTGGGCGATACGGGCGTGGAATCAGCCGAGCTTGTGCGCGGGGTGGTGCGCGAGATCGGGGCTGAGCTGGTGGTGGCGGTGGATGCGCTTGCTGCGAGCAGCCTCTCACACCTTGGCGCCATGGTGCAGATCTGCGATCACGGCTTGCGCCCCGGCTCGGGACTTGGAAACCGTCGTTTGCCCTTGGATCGGGAAAGCCTTGGCTGCCCGGTCATCTCGCTTGGGGTTCCTACCGTGACCGACAGCGCCAGCATGATCTGCGACGCGCTGTGGCTGGCTGGTATCTGCGGTGTGGGACAGGAGCTTTCGGGGCACCTTACACGGGTCAAGCGTTATCTGGTTGCCCCCTCGGATATTGACGAGCTGGTGGCTGTGGGCGGCGAGGTGCTGGCGCGTGCAATCGGAGAATGCTTTGGCATGGGATAATCGGATTGGTTGTCATAATCACTTATGCTCGGTCATACAATGCAAGCAAAGGACAAGAAAAGGAGAGAAACAAATGGACGAGCATAGAACAAACGGAATGACTGAATTTTTGCGCCGTGAGGTCGGCGCATGGGAAAGCATGGCTGTGCGAAAAGGGTATTATGCAAAAAAGCTGCGCCGCCGTTGGCTTTTGATTCTGGCGGCAGCGGCAGTGGCTTTGTTGATCATTGTCGCGGTACTTGCGATTGCCCCTTGGGAAAATACGGCGCCGCCCGTACAGGATGGCACAAGCCCCGAGGGAGAAAACGGCGGCGCACTTGTGCCGGACGACACGCAGACTGAAACGGATACCGACGGCGAGAGCGAAAGCGAGCAGGGTACGGAGGACGAGCTGCCTGTGGCCGATCCTTACGCATACGACTTTACCCTGGTGCCCACAGGAGCGACACCCATTGTGCCCGGCAATACGGCCATAAAAAATAACCCTGTCAATCAAACTGACAGGGTGATCGATATGCAGGACGTCATGTCGGCTGCTTGCAGGATTCCCGCGGCCCCGGGGCAGGTCAGCGTGTTGATCATACATACACACACGGGGGAAGGGTACAATCAAGACGACGCCTTGTATCTCGATGCCGACGACGAGGAATTTGCCCGCAGCGCGGATGGCTCGGACGGCGTGGTATCGGTCGGTGCGATGCTTGCCGGGCGACTCAACGAGGCGGGGATCGGTACCATTCATTGCAAGACCGTGTTTGACGGAGAGTCCAACCGCGAGTCGTACAACCGTGCGGCCGAGGCTATCGCTGCGTTCCGTATGGCGTATCCGTCTCTCGTGTGCGTCATAGACGTGCACCGCAGCGCAACGGTAGACGGACAGGGAAATATCGTGCGCTCCTTAGCCGTGCAAGAAGGGCAGAAAATTGCTCAGACGCAGGTGATCTGCGGCATGAGCGCAGAGCTGACGAATAAGACAAATCTTGCGCTTGCAATGCAGCTGCAAGAAAGCATGAATCAAGCCTTTCCCACCAGCTGCGCCGCCGTGATCTGCAAAGAGCAGGTGCTCAATCAGAATCTCGCACCGTTCTCTTTAACGCTGGAGATCGGCAGCAGCGGCAATACGCAAGCCGAGGCGCTGGCTGCAGCAGAGATCGTTGCAGGCTCGCTGTGTACGCTTTTTGAAACAGGCTGAATTATTGCTTCAGACAAAGAATCTCAATAATGACCAAAAGCACGGTCACGACAGCGCCAAAGCCAAAGGAAACAACGCCTGCCTCGATGCCGCCAACGATGCCGAAGAATGCGAAAATGCAGAAGGTCAGGGAAGTGCCCTTGAATACGCGCTTTGCACCAAGTGCGCAAAGGAACTGCCAGAGTGCTACGGGCAGAGAAAGCAGAACGGACAGAAGAGACTCGCCCTTGCCTTCGCGTACGCTGACGTTTGCATTTGTGGTTGCGGATCTGTTATAGTATGTCATGATGGCTCTCCTTTTTTATGGCAGCCTTGTTTTCCAAAAGCCGAAACGATGGCTGCGAAATGTAGAAACTCAATGCGCGAATACTGTCTGGAAAGTTCCGAAAATGGAATATCATGACATGATTATAACACCCGAAAACGGATTTGTCAACCCCCCGAAATTCAAAAATCGGAAAAAATATTACAAAACCTCTTTACAAAACGGAAAAAACGTGTTATAATGAGACCGTAAGAGAAAAAGCACGGGAAATTCCCGAAAAAACGGAGGTTGATATGTCCGAGCTTACCTATATTGACAGAATTAAAAAGATCAAATCCGAGCGTCGCATCACCAACGACAAGCTGTCCGAGATGACCGGTATCCCGCTTGGCACTCTGTCCAAGATCCTGGCGGGCATCAGCGATTCGCCCAAGCTCTCCAACATGCTGGCAATTTGCCGGGCTTTGGATTGCTCGCTTGATTATATTGTAAGCGGCGTTCCGGAAAACAATCATAACTATACGCTCTCGGATGGGGAGATCGCGCTGGTAGAGCATTACCGCCGTCTGGATGCCCACGCGCAGGAGCTGGTCGCGCTGGTGCTGGATAAGGAATATGAAAGAGTCACGG
>CAZCRV010000086.1:0-8679 GCA_964501175.1 uncultured Clostridium sp. | reverse complement strand
TGCCCGAAAGCCCTTTATTTCCAAGGGTTTTCGGGCACTTGTTAGCCATTAGATATTATTCCCACTCGATGGTGCCGGTGGGCTTGGGGGTCAGGTCGAAGAGGACGCGGTTGATGCCCTCTACCTCGGAGGTGATCCGGGAGACGATCTTGTGGAGCACCGGGTAAGGGATCTCCTCGATGGTGGCGGTCATGGCGTCCTTGGTGTTCACGGCGCGGATAATGGCGGGCCAGCCCTCGTAGCGGCTGTCGTCCTTGACTCCCACGCTCTTGATGTCGGGAACTGCGATAAAGTACTGCCAAACCGTTTCGGCAAGGCCTGCGTTGTCAAATTCCTCGCGCAAAATGGCGTCAGCCTCGCGCAGCGCGTGAAGTCTGTCGCGGGTGATGGCACCAAGGCAGCGCACGCCGAGTCCCGGGCCGGGGAAGGGCTGACGGTAAACCATCTTGTGGGGAAGTCCCAGTGCTTCGCCAACCACTCTGACCTCGTCCTTAAAGAGCAGCTTGTTTGGCTCGCCCAGCTCAAACTGCAGATCCTCGGGCAAGCCGCCTACGTTGTGGTGCGACTTGACTGCCTTTTTGCCCTCTGCTGCTTTAATGCTCTCCAGAATATCGGGGTAAATGGTGCCCTGCGCCAGGAAGGAAATGCCCTCTTGCTTGGAAGCCTCTTCTGCGAATACGTTAATGAATTCCGCACCGATGATCTTTCTCTTTTTCTCGGGCTCAGCAACGCCTGCCAGCAGATCGAGGAATCGGTCGGTTGCGTCCACGTAAACAAGGTTAGCATCCAGCTCCTTGCCGAAAATGTCGATGACCTGCTCGCTCTCGCCCTTGCGCATCAAGCCGTGATTGACGTGCACGCAGACCAGCTGCTTGCCGATGGCCTTGATCAGCAGTGCGGCAACGACAGAACTGTCAACACCGCCGGAGAGTGCCAGCAGTACCTTTTTGTCACCCACCTGTGCGCGTACTTGCGCAACCTGCTCGTCAATAAATGTATTGGCAAGCTCGGGGGTGGTAATGCGAACCATAGATTCGGGACGAATGTTGCTCATAAAAGCCTCCTTGGGGTTTAAACAAATATATAAGAAAATTTTATCAAAAACGCAGCCAAAAATCAAGAGGTTGGGCTATATTTTTTGCGCGCGTCATACACTTTTTTCAAACAGCACGCCACCGTCAAGGTCGCAGGCCGTGAAGGTGCGGTTTTCGTAGATCATGTAGGATGGGGGATTGCCGCCCTTGGGGATGGTCACCGATCCCGGGTTGAAGTAGTAAAGGCCGTCCTGCTCGTGATGCTCCACCAGATGCGTGTGACCGTACAGTACCACCGTACCGGGCGCAAGGTCGGGATGATCGTGGTGGCCGTGGTGCAGATACATGCAAAGGTTGCCGTCAGAGAGGGTGCGATTTTCGGTCAGCACGTCAAAATCCAGCACCATACCGTCCACCTCGGCGTCGCAGTTGCCGCGCACGCAGAGGATCTTGTCGGCAAGGTTGTTGAGCATGGGGATGACGCGTTTGGGCGCGTACCCTGCGGGCAGATCGTTGCGCGGACCGTGGTAGAGCACGTCGCCAAGCAAAATCAGACGGTCTGCACCGCTTTGGGCAAAGATCTCGCACAGTCTTGCGCAAGAATCCGCGCCGCCGTGCAGATCGGATGCAATGAGTAGTTTCATATCAATTCTCCTTAACCAGCACCTTGGTGATCTCGCAGATATAGACGCGGTGGAAGTCGTCGATGGGGTAATTCCTAAGCAGCGCGGGATCAAGGAAGTTGGCCTTCTTGAGATCGTCCACGTACAGCTTTTTGCAGATCAGCACCATGCGTGCCTCGGCAAGGTAGGGAGTATCACCGTCAAATACGGGCGAAAGCCCCGTTTCGGCATACTTGTCGATATCTCTGCCGCTCTTTCTGCCGCAAAGCTTTAGCGCGTCGCGCCATTGCTCGTCGAAAAAGGTCAGGGAAAGCGTGTCCGCGCTTTCGCAGAATTCATAGGTGTAGCGCTGCGGGCGCACAAAGCAGATGGCGATGGGCTTGTTCCAAAGAATGCCCAAAGAGCCCCAGGACGCTGTCATGGAGTTGGGGCGGCCGTCCTTGGCTGCCGTGATCAGCATCCAGTCCTTGTCAATGGCCCCAAATACGTTATCTTGGATTTCATAAGGGGAAATTTGGCGAAACATGATATACCTCCCAAAAAATTATAATAAAGGAATGTGAGCAACCTCTCCTGCATACAATATATGCACCTTACCGTCGTCCGCTTGTACCATCAGCGCGCCCTCGTCCGTAATATTCAACGCGGTAGCGGGGAACGTGCCGCCCGACGTCATGCAGCACACGCGCATACCGCGCAGCATAAAGCGCGCACGGTAACCCTCCAGCCACAGGGCATTGTCGCCGCTTTGCAGGTAGGGGAGCAGGGAATCGCAGATGAGCAGTGCCAGCTGCTCGGGGTCAATTCGGCGCTGCAGGCTGCCCGCAATGCTGCCGAGCGCCTCGGGAAAGGTGCTTGTGGTCAGATTGATGCCGATGCCGATCGCGATTGCCGTGCCGTGCTTGGTACCGAACGACTCGCACAGAATGCCGCACACCTTTTTGCCCTCAAGGTAAAGGTCGTTGACCCATTTGATGCGCAGGGAAAGACCGCTGAGCTGCTCAATCGACACAGCACTTGCCAGGGCTGCTGCGCAGGTAAGGCCCGAGAGCTCACGGATGGGGCGGTCGGGGTAAAAAAGCAGCGTCATGTAAAGCCCGGTATCGGCGGGGGAGTAGAAGGAGCGATCCATGCGTCCGCGGCCCGCGCTTTGCTCGCGCGCGATGATCAGCGTATTCTGCCGCGGCTCCCCGGCGGCTATGCGGCGTGCTTCAAGATTGGTGGAATCGATTGCATCGTATCGCAAAATGCGCAGCGCTTGCGTTTGCTTCATAGCCTTGCCTCCTTTTCAGTTCTTTTTCGTGTAGTAATGCTTGGCGCGTCAATTCTGCTTTTGCACGCTCTTGTATTCGTCGTAAAAACGGTAATAGGGGCAATGTCCCGTGTTGCGCGAGAGAAAATCACACATGTCGTCCTCGTCCAACGAGACCAAACAAACGTATGCGTCGTATTCCTCGTCATAGTCGTAGAATTCGCAGCTTTCGCAGCTGCCTTGCTTTTTCTTTTTTTGTTCGGTTGCCATACGCTCGCCTCGCTTTCTCTTACATATTATAACACACGCGCGAAAAAGTGTCAACGCCCGCGCAGGATTTTTGCCGCAGTACTGGACAAAGCGCGCAGAGTGTGGTATAATAAATCAAGACTGGATAAAGGAGCGTGGCCCTTGATGGCAAAGCAAGAAAATATCAGCCCCGCAAAGACCGAATCCCCGATCAAAAAAGTGTTTGATCGCATCGGCTTTGATTGGATACGCGTGGTTTTGGGCATTCTTATCTTAAGCGTATTGCTGGGCGTTTCCTTGAATATGATCAACGATCAGTTTGCCGAGGTGCAGGATAAACTGATCGAGAAAAAGATGAATCACTTCGGCTGGATCGCAATCGTGATTGGCTATACCGTGCCGCTCATGCTTGCGTGTGCGGTGCCCGTGGTAATGTGCCTGGGCTCCAAAAAGGACGCGCAGCGCAAGCATCTGATCAAGGCACTGATCATTCTGGGCGCATTCGTCATCGTCATTTTTGTGGTATGCCCGAGGCAGATTACCGAGCTTGTCGAGCAACGGGAAACGTGTCTGGCTCTTGAAGAGATGGAGGAGACCGTGGAGGATTTCGTATATCCCGAGACGCAGCTGAGTGTCAAGGAGGTCACTCTGCTTTTGCAGCGCACCGTGGAGTGGACGGCCAAGGCAGGTCTTGGTCTTGCAATCGTCGGTGCTTATCAAGGCGTGCGCTATAAAAAACTGCGCGACGGGGACGCGGACGAGGAAGTTCCCGAGGACGAGCTTGCGGACGACGCCCCCGACGTGGATTGGACACCCGGTAAGAGAGAAACAGAAAATTCCTGAAAAATTTTTTGCAAACCTATTGACAATTTCATAAAATGTGATATAATTGAGATACAGTCTCAATAAGGAGCGGCTATGAGAACAAGAAAGACGCATCAAACGGATCTTGTCATGCAGGTCGTATCCGCGTTGGATCACCCGACGGCAGGGGACGTGCTGGGGGCGGTACACGAACAAGACCCCGCCATCTCCAGAGCAACCGTGTTCCGTGTTCTCGCCGAGGCGGCCGAGAGCGGAGAGCTGCAGCGCCTTGTCTTGGCAGGCAGCTCGGATTGCTTTGACGTCACGCTCGGGCGGCACGCGCACATGGTGTGCAGGCGCTGCGGAGCGGTCAGCGACGTCGAGATTGCCGATACCGAGGCACTTGAGCGAAGCGCGGTGCCCGTGCAGGGTGGTCGCATAGACGCGTGTCACGTACAGTTTTTCGGACTTTGTCCGACCTGCAATCAAGAACCCAATTAAAAAATCATAATCAATAATAAAGGAGAATTTTCACAATGGAACTCAGAGGATCTCAAACCGAAAAGAATTTGATGGCTGCATTCGCAGGCGAATCTCAGGCAAGAAACAAGTATACCTACTATGCATCCAAGGCAAGAAAAGAAGGCTACGAGCAGATCGCAGCAATCTTTGAAGAAACCGCCAACAACGAAAAAGAGCACGCAAAGCTGTGGTTCAAGGAGCTGCACGGCGGGCAGGTACCGGACACCCTGACCAACCTGGCAGATGCTGCAGAGGGCGAGAACTACGAGTGGACCGATATGTACGCAGGCTTTGCAAAGACCGCTCGCGAAGAGGGCTTTACACGCATCGCTTATCTGTTCGAGGCTGTTGGCAAAATCGAAAAGGAGCATGAGGAAAGATACAGAAAGCTGATCGGCAACGTGGAAAACAAGATCGTGTTCTCCAAGGACGGTGAGGCTACCTGGATCTGCCGTAACTGCGGTCACATCGTCATCGGTAAGTCCGCTCCCGGTATGTGCCCCGTTTGCGCTCATCCTCAGGCATACTTCGAGATCAAGGCTGACAACTATTGATAAATAAAGATTAAAATATGCACAAAAAACCGCCTTTGGGCGGTTTTTTGTTGCATGTGGCAACTGTTACAAAGCGGGCGGGCGAACACAGTTCGCCCCTGTGAGGTAGGTGGAATGGTGCAATGCTCCTTTATACATAAAATATGCAAAAATTCATGAATAAAAATGCCGAATATTCATCGAATGGTAAAAATGCTACAAAAAAAGACTGGAAGAATGGGCAAGTTTGTACATGATTTCGCCCAAAAAAGGGTTGACAAAGCATGAATAACGGTGTATAATTATGCACATATTCCAAGTGCAACAGATGCACCGGTTCCAAAGGAGAAAATACCATGAAAAAGATTATTGCTATGATGTTGGCTTTGATGCTGGTTATGACCGGTATCGCCGTATTTACCGCTTGTGACGGTGGCGAAGAAAACGAGGACTCTGCCGAGACCACGACCCAACCCGAGGCTGATGAGCCCAAGGTTCTCAAGATGGCTACCAACGCTTACTTCCAGCCCTATGAATACTATGATGACGGCAAGATCGTAGGCATCGACGCTGAGATCGCTGCTGCAATTGCTGAAAAGCTGGGCATGACCCTGGAGATCGTGGATATGGAATTTGATTCCATCATCACCGCTGTAAACGAAGGCTCTGTTGACTTCGGTATGGCCGGCATGACCGTGACCGAGGAGCGTCTCTTGGAGGTTGACTTCTCTACCTCTTATGCAAACGGCAAGCAGGTGATCATCGTTAAGGAAGATTCCGCTATTACCACTGCTGACGATCTGTTCGCAGAGGGCGCTGCTTACAAGGTAGGCGTACAGCTGGGCACCACCGGTGATATCTATGCAACCGGCGATTTCGGTGCAGAGAACGTCACCACTTACTCTAACGGTAATGAGGCAGTTCTGGCGCTGTTGGGTGGCAGCGTGGACTGCGTCATCATCGACAACGAGCCCGCTAAGGCTCTGGTTGCTGCAAATGCAGGTCTGAAGATCCTGGAGACCGC
The DNA here is from genome assembly GCA_964501175.1 of uncultured Clostridium sp. GTDB lineage: Bacteria > Bacillota > Clostridia > Oscillospirales > CAG-272 > SVQP01. Next base: position 2,638 of record CAZCRV010000086.1, on the reverse strand, counting down.
ATATGCAAACGAGGACTATGCGATCTGCATCAAGAAGGGCAATACCGAGCTGCTGGATCAGATCAACCAGGCAATCAAGGAGCTGACCGCTGACGGCACCATCGACGCCATCATCGCAAAGTACATCAAGTAAGACCCAATGGGCATCCGAAAACGTGGGATGGGAACACCATCCCATGTTTTTTGAGGTTTAGAGAGATTTATTGTAAGGAAATATTTGTATGAAAAAGCCTTTTTCACAAAAGAAAAAAAGACTGATTATCAACTTAAGCCTTGTCGGCCTTTGCGTGCTGCTGATCGTGGGCGTGCTTGCAGCGGATGCGATCGCCAACCGTAAGGCCGACCTGGAGTTGACAAAAGAGGACGCACAGGCATATATTGAGCAAACGCTGGCGGGTTTGCCTACGGCAGGTGCGGAGTGCTCGAAATATACGGTGGAGCATACCGAGATCGAGGTTGTGTCCATTGAGAGTGGCGCAGCACGCGAATTTATCGCGCACGTCAAGTACACCACGCCCGACGTTGGCGGTATGTACGAGGCGCACAAGAACGATTTGTTCGTATCCGTCAAGGAATACGCAAACAAGAGAGAGGCCGCAGGGCAGAAGGTCAACGCGACCGGCATTCAGATCCAGGTGGAGGGCTACGTGCTCTCGCTTCTGGAGGCGCAGCCCAAGACAAGCGGCGAGATCGACGTGTACTTTTATGATACACGCGAAGAGCAGCCCGTGATGTATTTGTCCGACGAGGCGCTTGACGCGCTGCTTGGCGGCTACGTATCGGTCAAGGATGACATCAAGGCTACCGAGTCCTTTACCATGAACGGCGAGGTGGTTTCGATCACGCATGATAACACCTTCCGTAACGGCATCAATCAGTGCTTTGGCCTCAAGAATTACGACGCCGAGATCCCGGACACCTCCTCGCCCCTGCAGCAAAAGTTCAACGATCTGGGCGACGAGTTCTACCGCAACTTTATTGAGGATAACCGCTGGCTGTATCTGGTTGAAGGCCTTGGCAACACACTGGCCATCACCGCGCTGTCGCTGCTTTTGGGTATTTTGCTTGGCGTGGTTTCCGCGCTGATCCGCATCGTGCACGATAAGACCGATAAGCTTTACTATCTTGATAAGCTCGTGGGGCTTTATATCTCGGCCATCCGCGGCACACCGGTTATGGTGCAGCTGCTGATCATATATTTCGTGCTGCTCTTGCCCATCGGCATTGAAAAATTCCCCGCAGCCGTGCTGTGCTTTGGCCTGAACTCGGGTGCGTACGTCTCCGAGATCATCCGCGGCGGTATCATGTCGATCGACCAAGGACAAACCGAGGCGGGCAGATCGCTGGGCTTTGGCTTTTGGCCCACCATGTGGCATATCGTGATCCCTCAGGCGTTCAAGGTGGTACTGCCCAGTCTTTGCAACGAGTTTATCACGCTACTCAAGGAGACCTCGGTTGCATTCTATATCGGCGTGGCCGATCTGACGCGCGGCGGTATCAAGATCCGCTCGCAAACCTACAGTAACTTTATGCCGCTTCTGGCAGTGGCAATTATCTATTTTGTACTGGTTTTGGGGCTAACAAAGCTGGTCGGAATCTTGGAAAGGAGGTTGCGTAAGAGTGAACGCTAACGAGACGATTATCAGCGTCAAGGAGCTGAGAAAGCATTATGAAGGCGGCGTGCATGCGCTGGACGGCGTGGATATGGACGTCGCGCGCGGCGAGGTCGTGGTTATCATCGGCCCTTCGGGCAGCGGCAAATCCACACTTTTGCGCTCGCTCAACCTTTTGGAGGTGCCGACCTCGGGACAGATCTTGGTCGGTGGTGTGGATCTGATGGATAAAAAGACCAATATCAACCTGCACAGACAGAAGATGGGCATGGTGTTCCAGCATTTCAATCTGTTCCCGCATATGACGGTACTGAAAAATATGACGCTTGCCCCCACAAAGCTGCTCAAAAAAAGCAAGGCAGAGGCGGAAAAGAAGGCCATGGAGCTTTTGTATACGGTAGGTCTTGCGGACAGAGCAAACGCGTACCCCAGTCAGCTGTCCGGCGGACAGAAGCAGAGAATCGCGATCGTGCGTGCGCTTTGCATGGAGCCCGAGGTTATGCTGTTTGACGAGCCGACCTCGGCACTTGACCCCGAGATGGTAGGCGAGGTGCTGGAGGTTATGAAGGATTTGGCGAGAAAGGGCATGACCATGCTGGTGGTCACGCATGAAATGGGCTTTGCGCGCGAGGTTGGCACGAGAGTGATCTTTATGGACGGTGGCGTGATCGTGGAGCAGGGAACACCTGCAGAGATCTTCGACGCGCCCAAGAGCGACCGACTCAAGAATTTCCTGGCGAAGGTGTTGTAATATTTCAGCGGATAACCGTCACCATACGGTTGCCACAGGATGAAAGTTTGGATCGAGCCTTTTCAAAGGCTCGCAGGTCGAGGGCAGAGCCCTCGTCGCCTCCGCAGAGGCGAAACCTCTTATACGGCCTTTCTTTGGTTCTTTCTTTGGCCTACTGCTCCAAAGAAAGAACGGAGAGAATTTTCTCAATGTAATATAAAAGGGAGCTACCTATGTAGGTAACTCCCTTTGTTGTTTATGTGAGAAAACCGTTTCCGTTCTTTTTGGCACCGCG
>CAZCRV010000085.1:0-8679 GCA_964501175.1 uncultured Clostridium sp. | reverse complement strand
CTACAATAAAGTTGTTTGGGCTTACTCGGGGCGTCGAGGACGTCGCCCCCTACGGCTGTTGTCTGATTGGAATTTGTAAGATCATTGTATTTTAGAAAACCCATAATCATTCCCCCGCCCTGCTTCATATCATGATACAGAAAACTGACAAGGAGGTGTCCTTATGGATCAAAGCTCACAAGTAGAGATTCCCGCGGGCACGGGATATCTGATCGTACAGGTCAGCACGGCGGGCGGTGCCATCCCCCTGCCGGGCGCTTTGGTGACCGTGCGTGACTACGACCCCGAGGGCGAGAGCGAGGTAGGCAACGTGATCGCATCCATGCGTACCGATCGCAGCGGCAGAACGCAAAGGCTTGCCCTGCCCGCGCCGTCTCGCGCACTCTCGCAAGCCCCCGGCTCGGCCGTTTTGCCCTACGCGCTTTACAGCATTGACGTCAAGACCGACCGCTATTTTGAAAATTACTATGCAAGTGTGCCCATTTTCGACGGCATCGTTGCCGTGCAGCCCGCTGTGCTGCAGGCTCTGCCCGACAACAAATTCTCGGACAACGCAGGCAACGACACGCAGATTTTCTTTGAATCGGAAAATCCCGATCTGTAAAGGAGGTGAAGTATGCCAAATACTCCCACAATTCCCGAAACCATCACGGTGCACCTGGGTGCTCCGAGCGCGCAGGCACAAAACGTGACCGTTCCTTTTATCGACTACGTTATGAACGTGGCGTCCTCCGAGATCTACCCCACCTGGCCCGAAAACGCGTTGCGCGCCAACATGTACGCACAGATTTCCTTTGCACTCAACCGCATCTACACCCAATATTACCGCTCACGCGGCTACGATTTCGACATCACCAATTCCACCACCATTGATCAGTCCTTTGTCAACGGACGCGATATTTTTGACAATATTCGCGAGATCGCGGGCGAGATTTTCAACAGCTACATCCGCCGCCAAGGCAGCATAGAGCCGCTGTTTGCCGCCTATTGTGACGGCGTCGAGGTCAACTGCAACGGCCTTTCGCAATGGGGATCGGTCGAGCTTGCCAATCAGGGGCTGACCCCTTACGAGATTCTGACTACTTATTTCGGCAACGACATAGACATCGTCACCGATGTGCCGGTGCAAGGCATTGACGTGCGCGTGCCCGAATTTCCCTTGCGCGTAGGCAGCGTGGGTGACGACGTGCGCACCGTGCAGATCAGACTCAATCGCATCTCGCAAAATTATCCCGCCATTCCCAAGATCGTGCAGACCGACGGTATATTCGTAGAGGACACCGAGGCAGCCGTGCGCGCCTTCCAGGAGATCTTCAATCTGACCCCCGACGGTGTGGTCGGCCGCGCGACCTGGTTTGCCATTCAAGCCATCTATGCGGGCGTCAAGCGGCTCAACGAGCTGGATTCCGAGGGAATTCGCCTGGAGGAGATCACTAAGCAATACCCGCAGCTTTTGCAGCTTGGCAGCACCGGGATCGGCGTGCGCAGCTTGCAATATTATCTGAGCTTTCTTTCCAATTACTACAACACCATCCCCGCCGTGGACATCGACGGCACGTTCGGAGAGGCCACGCGCGCAGCCGTCGTGGATCTGCAAAACACCTTCGGCCTTGTGCCCGACGGTATTGTAGGTCCTGCGACCTGGGAGGCCATGTATCGCGCGTACTTAGGCATTGTAGGCACTGTACCCGAAGAATACGTGGTCAGCGGCACCATTCCTTTCCCCGGTGTGGTACTGCGTCAGGGCTCGGATTCGGTCTCTGTGCGCATTCTGCAGGAGTATCTGAACAGAATTTCTGCCACTTATTCCGCCATCCCCCCTGTCACACCCACGGGATATTTCGGCAGCCGCACCGAGCAAAGCGTCCGCGCCTTTCAGCAGCAGTTCGGGCTTGAGGTCACGGGCGTGGTGGATGCGTTGGTCTGGACAGCGATAGCCGATCTTTACAGCGATCTTTTGGCATCTGACAACGTCCAAGACGGCCAATATCCGGGATTCCCGATAGGTGCGCAATAATGCTCACCTATCGGGAACAATGAAATATTTCGCCTTTGGCGAAATGTGAAATATTGCTTCGCAACATGAAATTCGCACTTCGTGCGAGTGAAATGTTCCGCTTGCGCGAAACGTTGCGGTAGAAATTTGCTTGACGCAAATTCCCGATTTATTGTATTATTATTTCATTGCGACAAAAGGAGCATTTATGGCTGATCAAACCAATCACCCCAACTATTCCCCCGCGGTTGCCAATCTGCAAAGATATCTGCGCCAGCTGGCGTATCACACCCCCGAAATCCCGCAAGTGCCTGTAGACGGCATTTTTGAGGACGCCACGCGCGACGCGCTGAGGGCTTACCAAGCTTACGTGGGCTTGCCCGTCACGGGAGCAGCCGATCGCGAGACCTGGGATAGACTATACCTTGACTATCTTGACTCGGTGGAATTTTACTCCCCACCGTCGTCCGTTGCGCTGTTTCAACGCTCCCCCGTGGGCTACTACATGGACATAGGCGCTGTGGGCATTGACGTCGCGGCCCTGCAATATATGCTTGGCGAGCTGACGCTCTTGTACCTGCTCGACCCTCCCGAGATCACGGGCACGTACGACGAGGCCACCGCCGACGCGGTGCGCGCCATGCAAGCCTACCTCATGCTGCCCGTGACCGGGCTTGTAGATATTCTGACCTGGAACGCCATCACAGACCGCTTCAACGCTCTGCCCGCAGGGGCTGAAGCAGAATAATTTTTGCCCTCGCCCCGATGCGACACGATTTGCGCATCGGGGCGTTTATAATGAAAAAGACTGTAAAATACATAAAAGAAAGGATTTTCTTATGCTGTGTGAAAAATGTAAAAAGAAAAAAGCCACGGTCTTTTACAACGAAAACCTTGGCACAAAAACGCGCTCCTGCTCGCTTTGCGCCGATTGCGCCGAGACTGCTCGTCGCACGGGCGAGCTGGAGGACGTGTATATCCCCTCGGCCTCGTTTTCGTTTGGCTGCTCGGAAAGCGCGCAATTCGGCAATCTCTGCGGCATTACCGTGCCGCACAACATCGCTGCCGTGCGCACCTGCCCCGTCTGCTCCTCTACGCTGGCAGGCATTGCCGAGAGCGGCAGCGTGGGCTGCGCTGCTTGCTACAAGACCTTCCTTGACGAAATTTCGGGGGCTGTGCACGCGCTGCCGGCGGACGTGCCCTATCCCGGGCGCATGCCGCGCAAATTCCGTTTGAAGCAGGAAAGAGCGGCGCGCGCAGCGCTTTTGCGTGATCAGATGAAGCAGGCGGTGCTTGCCGAGGACTTTGAAACGGCGGCACTTCTGCGCGACCAGATCCACACCCTGCAAGCGCAGGACTGACGAAAGGAGACGTAACATGGCTTGGTACAATACCCCCGGATATGAAAACGACACTGTCATCTTTTCCCGTATCACACTATCGAGAAATTTGGAAAAATACCCCTTCGTGCCCCGCATCTCGCCCAAGCAGGCGGCAGAGATCATTGCAAGCGTGGGCGGGATGTTAGAGTCCAACGGCTTTACCATGATCAACTTCTCGGATATCTCACCTACGGCTGCTGCCTCGTACGCTGAAAAATACTACGTCACCAAGGAATTTGCCTCGGTCAGTCTGCCGCACGCCCTCTTGCTCAACGAACCCTGCAACCTCTCTGTCATGCTTGGTGGGCGGGATCACGTGCAGATCTGCTGCACGCTGCCCGGGCTTTCCCTGCAGGACGCGGCAGCCAACGCCTTTAAGATGGACGATCTGATCGACGACAAGGAGACCTACGCCTTTGATGGCAGCCTGGGATACCTTTGCTCCGACCCCTTGGAATGCGGCACGGCCATGCGCGCTTATGCGCTTTTGTTTCTGCCCGCGCTGACGCTGCACGCCCAGATCGAGCCGCTTTCGATCAAGCTCTCGGGACTGGGCATCTCTCTGCGTCCCTTACAAAGCGGCACGCAGACGCAAAACTGCCTTTATATGCTATCCTGCCGCTCCTCCTTGCGCGCCGGAGAGCAAGAGATCCTTACACGCATGGAGGAGACCACGCGTCAGATACTGGACAGCGAGCGCAGGCTTTGCGAGCAAGCAAAAAAGGAGCGCGCGCCTTATCTTGCCGACCGCGCGCTGCGCGCCCGCGCAATCCTTGGCAGCGCGCATCTGCTTGGCGCGGATGAATTTCTGAATTTGTCCGCAGACGTAAGACTTGGCATCAGCTTGGGTATACTACAGGATATAGAGCCCGATCTGCTCAACACGCTGCTCGTTGAGATCATGCCCTGCACCATGACGCTCTCTGCCGAGCAGCCCTTGCGCTCGGCAGAGGACCGCGATCTTTACAGAGCGGCACTGGTCAGGGGCAAATTGGGCGCATGAGATAAGGAAGGTTTATGAACAGCAAATTCACAAAAAAAGCACAAAATGCGCTGCTTTTGGCACAAAAATACGCCGCTGAGATGGGACACACCTACATTGGCTCGGAGCACCTGCTTATGGGGCTTGTGGGTGAGCAGGACTGCATCGCGGCAAAGCTGCTGGTCGCCAGAGGCGCAGATTTTGCGCGCGTGCGTGATGCGGTGGCGTCCTTGACAGGCATTGGTGCTTGCTCCTTCGTCTCCCCCGAGGACATGACGCCGCGGCTATGTAAGATCATTGAGGGCGCGGCGCGGCAATCCTTGGCGGGTGCGCAAAGCTATATTGGCACCGAGCACCTGCTGCTCTCGCTTTGCTCGGAGCACGACGCGGTCGGCTCGCGCATCTTGGACGGCATGGGCATCCCCCTCTCCGAGCTGATTGCGGACTGCAACGGATTGATCAACTCGGCCAAAAAGGGCAGCAAATCGCCCAAGAGCAAGGACAAGAGCGAGGGTGTGCTCTCGGGATACGGCAAGGATCTGACCGCGATGGCCAAAAGCGGCGTGCCCGATCCCGTGATCGGACGCGACGAGGAGACTGCGCGCATCATTCAGATCCTCTCCCGCAAGCAAAAGAACAACCCTTGCCTGATCGGCGAGCCCGGAGTGGGCAAAACTGCCGTTGTGGAAGGACTTGCGCAGCGCATTGCAGCGGGCGAGGTGCCCGACAATCTCAAAAATAAGCAGATTATCTCGCTCGACCTTGCCTCTATGATCGCGGGCGCGAAATACCGCGGTGAATTTGAAGAGCGCTTCAAGGCGGTGCTGCAGCGTGCCTCGCAAGACCCGGACATCATCCTCTTTATCGACGAAATTCACACCATCATCGGTGCGGGCGCTGCCGAGGGCGCGGTAGATGCCGCCAATATTATCAAGCCCGCGCTTGCACGCGGTGAGATGCAGGTTATCGGCGCAACCACGCTTGCGGAATACCGTCGTCATATTGAAAAGGACGCGGCGCTTGAGCGCAGATTTCAGTCGGTGCTGGTCAAAGAGCCAACCGCCGAGCAGACGCTGGACATCCTTATGGGCTTGCGCGAGCGATATGCGCAGCACCACGGCCTTGCCATTTCCGACCGAGCGCTGCAGGCTGCTGTGAGCATGTCACAGCGGTATATCACTGACCGCTATCTCCCCGATAAGGCCATCGACCTTGTGGACGAAGCGGCCGCACGTCTGCGGCTCTCGCTCTGCAAGCTCTCACCCGAGATCAAATCACTCAAGGAGCAGCTTGCAGCGCTGGGCGCGCAAAAGGAGCTGGCGGTACAGGCGCAGGAATTTACCCGTGCTGCCGAGATTCGCGAGCAGGAGCTTGCGCTGGAGCAGCAGCTGACCTCATGGCAGATAGACCACGCGATCGACCCGACCAAAAACACCCCCACTGTGACCGAGCGCGAGATTGCCGAGGTGATCACGCAATGGACGCACATTCCGTTATCCGGGCTTTTGCGCTCCGAGCGCGAGCGGCTGCTGCGCCTGGAGCAGGAACTGAGCGCACGCGTAATCGGTCAAGAAGAAGCCGCACGTGCAATCGCAGCCGCCATTCGTCGCGGACGAACAGGCATGAAGCAGGCGGGGCGGCCGATTGGGTCTTTTATCTTTCTCGGGCATACGGGCGTGGGAAAAACCTGCATGTGCAAGGCCTTGGCACACGCGCTGTTCGGTACCGACACGGCCATGATCCGCCTTGACATGTCCGAATATATGGAAAAACACAGCGTCTCCAAGCTGATCGGCTCACCGCCCGGCTACGTGGGCTTTGAGGAGGGCGGGCAGCTGACCGAGCGCGTGCGCCGCGCGCCCTACAGCGTGCTGTTGTTCGACGAGATCGAAAAGGCGCACCCCGACGTGTTCCACCTGCTCTTACAGGTACTGGACGAGGGTATTCTGACCGATTCACAGGGCAGGCGCGTCGATTTTTCCAACACGGTCATCATCATGACCTCCAACGCAGGCGCGGGTATGCGCACGCGCAGCATCGGATTTTCGGCAAATGAGCAAAGCCGTGCCACCGAGCACATGACGGGCGCCCTGCGTGCGCTGTTTCCCGCCGAGTTCTTAGGCAGAGTGGACAAGGTGATCGTATTTTCCGACCTTTCTCGCGAGCATGCGGCGCACATTGCGAGCATGATGCTGGGCGAGGTCTGTGAGCGTGCCGCCGCGCTCGGCATTACGCTGGAGTTTGACGCACAGGTAGCAGAATGGATCGCCGAGATCGGCTATGCCCCCGAAAAGGGCGCGCGCGAGCTGCGCCGCGCCATCACCGACCACGTAGAGGACGCGTTTGCCACCGCGCTGCTGGAAGAAAAGGTGAAGGCAGGAGAGCGCGTGATCGCGAGCGTGGAAGGGGGGAAGATCGCCTTTTCTATACAGCAATAAGTTCTTTGGAGCAAAGCGGGCGATCACTGATCGCCCGCACCTGCGTAAAACCACTCTTGTAGGGACAGGCGTCCTCGACGGTCCTTCAAAGCCCTTGCGACATAGCTACGCAGTAGCTATGTCATCCTCGAGCGTAGCGAAGGATCTTGCAAGGGCGCGAAAGTAAATTTATGAAAAATCGAATTTTTGTCAAGATCCTTCGCGTCGCCGCCACATAATGTATCGCTATACAATACCAAAGAGCGGCTCGCTCGAGGATGACAGACAAAAATTCGAGCGACATCCGAATAGGAAAACAAAGCAAAACGCCATCACTCTCGTAATGGCGTTCTCTTTAATTCATGGGCACATCACCCATAAAGATCTGATTATTCTCGTAAAGGTAATCGTAAAGCATCCGGTCATAGCACAGCTCGCGGATGATATTTCCCTGCTCCGCGTCCAGGTACGCCGCCACGTCCTCGACCGTCACCATTCCGCCCTGACCGCTGCCCTTGCCCACACCGGGCGCAAAGGTGCTGTAATACTTGTCAGCATAGTCGTGCAGCGCTTTGTCGTACGTCTCGTCCGTGATCTGCAGCCCCGCGTCCTTGACGATAGCGTAAAAGATCATATCCTTCTCGGCGTAGGAGTAAGACAGCGTCATGATCTTGATCTCGTCCAGCTCAAATGCCGCCAGCACCTGTTCATAAGAGACACCGTTGGAGTCAGCCATGCGGCGGTAATAATCCTCCATGGACTTCATGTAGTAGCTGACCGCCTCGTCGGGCACGATCTCGGCCTTGCAATTTGCCTCGCAAGCATCCCAAAGCGCGTCGTAAACCGCGTCATAAAACGTCTCATTCCACAGCTGCTCCTTGTAATAGGTGAAAAATTCGTCCGCCTTAGTGCAGGCACCGCCCGTATAGGCCGACACGAATTCATCGTCAAACTCCAGATATTCGCCCTTGATATAGGACACGGTCACGGTATAAGAGGTCGTGACGCCCTCATCTTCCACGTTGACCAGCACGGGAATGCCACAGGGTGCGCCCACAAGCCCGCGCACGAAATCATCGGGATAGCCGCTCCCCTCTTCAAGCGTGATCTCCACGTCGCTCTCACCCGCAACCGAATCCTTCATGGCATCATGATAGGAAATGACCAGAGTGTCGCCCCATTTGGCCGTACCGTCGGTGATCTTTTGGTAAAGCCCGTTGGCGGTTTTGATACCGTTGATCGCTTCATTTACCTGCTCATCGGTCAGCTGCACGCCCTTTACGCGGATCTCCTGACCCGTATACGCGCCAAGCGTAACGTACGCCTCAAGCGGCATGGACAGATAATCGGGGATGTCCAACAAATCTGCCGAGTCCTTGGCAGGCGGGGTCAGATCGGCCGTTTCGGCCTCCAGCATCTCGTCCACCGGGGTGCAGGAGCACAGGCAAAGCAAGGCAAGTGCCAGGGCTGCCCATTTGATATGTTTCATAATAATCTCCATTCTATTTTGAAATCAACCCGAGTTGCTCTGCAACAAAAATGGGTTGGACCCCGTTTTTAGGGTTGATTTGTGCGTGAAACAGTGAACTTCCGATCTCGCAGAGCTGAACTTTCACGCTAATCTCCTTAAAGTGCACAAAAGGATTCACCCCGCATAACGCTGATGAATCCTTTACGTGTGTTTTTGATGGTAAAAAGGATTAGTCTTCCTTCTGCTTCAGGGTGATTACCTGCTTGCCGCCATAGAAACCGCAAACCTTGCAAACACGATGTGCCAAAACCATTTCATTGCATTCGGGATTGGAGCACTTTACCATACCGGGCATAGCGAGCTTGGAGTTGTTGGATCTTCTCTTGTCTCTGCGTGCCTTGGATACCTTTCTCTTCGGTACTGCCATAATT
>CAZCRV010000084.1:0-8837 GCA_964501175.1 uncultured Clostridium sp. | reverse complement strand
GCCCGGGCGGCACGGTCTTTGCCGCATACTGCAACAGCGACATGACGGTCTACCAATTCTGCTTTGCGCGCGGTGGCATTCACAGCCCGCAGCACAAGCCGCTGATCGACTTTGACACCTTTGCACTGCGCTCCACGCCCGCCGAAATCTTTGCCCTTTACCGCAAGGAGGATATTGATGCACTGATCCATCCCCTGCCCGTGCAGCGGCTGCATTACGTGGGCGCGGATATGCTGACGCACTATATCGGCGGCGCGGTGGACGCCATGGATGACGAGACCTTTGCGCTTTACATGAAATATCACCTGACAATCTGTGAAAGAGGCGACATGGTTGGCGCGACCAATCACATTTTGGACGTATTGAGGAAGATTTGACATGAACATTACAATCAAAAACACCGAGCCCTGCGAGGCAGAGGCTCTTGCAAACATACAAAAAGCGGCTTTTATGCCGCTATACGAAAAATACCACGATGAGGGCAGCCCCGCTTTGCGCGGTGCGGACGAGTTGCTTTCGCGCATGACACCCAATTATCGCGTATTCACCATTCTGTGTGACGGCGAGATGGTGGGCGGCATTTTTTACCGCCTGCATGGCAAATACACCCCGGACAATTTTTTAAGCGAGGGCGAATACTACCTCTGCCGCATCTGGATCGCCCCCAAGTACCAAAACAAAGGCATCGCTGCCGCAGCCATTTTGCTTTGCGAGCGTGAATTCCCCGATGCGCGACGCTTTTTCGTGGATTTTCCCATTGATATGGAGAAAAACAAACGCTGCTACCAAAAGGTCGGCTTTGGCGACACGGGCGAGCGCAGACCCGGCGGCGAGGGCTTGACGCTGGCACTTTACAAAAAGGAAGTGACGCACGATCAGACGCAGTTCCCTGCATTGCCGATGATTTATCCCGTAAAAGCCGATGAACTCCCCGCCTGTCTGCACGTCATTCACCAAAGCTTTGCCACGGTGGCCAAACAGTTTGGCCTGACACGCGAAAATTGTCCCAAGCACACAAGCTTTCTGCCACTTTCATACTTAGAAACGCAGCTTGGCTGGGGCTGGCACATGTTTGGGCTGTTCGCCGGCAAGGCATTGATCGGCTACGTTTCTCTTTCCGCAGAGGGAGACGTCTACACACTGCACAATCTTGCGGTGCTCCCCGAATACCGTCACCATGGCTTTGGCAAACAGCTGCTTGATTATGCCAAAGCCCATGCAAAGGCTTTGGGCGGCAGCGTAATTAAAATCGGCATCATCGATGAGAGCACCGTTTTGAAAGAATGGTATGCTGCCAACGGGTTTGTGCACACAGGATCGCACAAATTTGAGCACTTACCCTTTACAACCAGTTATATGGAGTACAACATCAGAAAGGAAACCGAGACATGAAAAAGCAACTTGTTATCATCACAGGCCCGCATGCGGTGGGCAAAATGACGGTTGGGCAGGAGCTTGCTAAGATCACGGGCTTGCGCTTGTTTCATAACCATATGTCGATTGAGCTGGCACTCAAGCTGTTCGATTTCGGCACGCCCGAATATCGCGCGCTCAACGAGACCATCCGCAAGACCGTGTTCGAGCAGTTTGCCGAGGGCGACCTTCCCGGTCTGATCTTTACCTACATGATCGACTTTGACCAGCCAAGTGAATTTCTTTATCTGAACGAGATCATTGAGTTGTTTTCGTCACACGGCGCGGATTGCCATGTGGTCGAGCTTTGCGCGGATTTTGAAGAGCGCCTGGCGCGCAACAAGAGCGAAAACCGCCTTGCGCAAAAGGAATCCAAGCGCAACGTGGCGCGAAGCGAGGCCGAGATGCGCCACACGCAGGCAACGCACAGGCTCAATTCCCGCGAGGGCGAGATTTTGCCGTTTGAAAGTTATATCAAGATCGACAACACCCACCTCTCCCCCGACGAGGTGGCGAAGATCATTAAAGAGTGCTTAAAGATTGACGGGTAACATAATTTCAATGGTTGACTGAAATCCCCGCCCTGTCATCCTCGAGCAAGCAGTCCACATCAAGATTCTTCGCTTCGCTCAAGAATGACAGATGTGGACTGCGACGCGAAGGATATTCGGGCGGGGCGAACATCTTAACGTAACACAAAAGGAGAAACACCATGATATTACAACCAAAACAAATACAACTCAAGGACGGCAGGCAGGCCGTTCTGCGCTCCCCCGAGGTTGCGGACGCGACAGAATTACTGGCATACATAAAGAAAGCCTGCGGCGAGACGGAATTTTTGGCGCGCTATCCCGAGGAATGGGAGAATATGTCCTTGGAGCGCGAGCAGGCCTGGGTGCAAAATCGGCGCGAGTCGCCCAATATTCTGGCAATTACCTGCTTTGTGGATGGCAGGCTTGTGGGAAACTGCGAAATCCTGTTCCATACGGGCATGAAAACAGGCCACCGCGCGACCATCACCATTGCAATTCTGCAGGAGTACTGGGGACTTGGCATCGGCTCTTACATGTTCGGGGAGATGATCGAGGCAGCAAAAACACATGGCACCATGATTATGGAATTGGAATTTATCGAGGGCAACGACCGCGCAAGAGCCCTTTATGAAAAATTCGGCTTTGAGATTATCGGCAAAAAGCCAAACGCCATTCGGCAAAGGGATGGCAGGCTGATGAGTGAATTTATGATGCAGAAGTATTTGTGACGTGGAACGGACAGTCGAGGACGCCTGTCCCTACGGAATTGTTTTGTGTAGCAACGACAATTGAATATTTCTGCGTTTTTTCAAATTGTATGTCTGGTTGTATGTTTGGTTTGGTTTGGCATGACTTGACCCCATCTGTAGGGGCAGGCTTCCTCGACTGTCCATGAAAAGATCTCCTCCCTGCCAAGGCAAGGAGGAGATTTTTATACCATTTTTATGCCGTTTTATTCTACGACAACCACGCCGTCCTCTTTGACGGTAACGGTCATGCCGTCCTTGACGTAAGCGAGAAACTCATCGCCAAGGCAATCTACGACGGGCATGCTGACGCCCTCTACCCAAACGTCGGCCAGCACCGCGCCTGCGGCTGCCAGCGAGTCGATATGGTTTGCAAACAGCATGCAAGCGGGGCTCTTTTCCATGGCGCATGCGCAATACAGCACAAGGCCGCCCGTGGTGGAGCCAATGGTCTGCGGCAGGCAAAGTGCCTTGCCGATCATGGGCTTGCCGTGAAGGTCTGCGTTGTTCTGGTCGCCGCACTTGACCTGCTTATCGCCAAACTGCAGCGCCATCTGGAAGGATGCCAGCGTGTTAAAGCCCTGCGTGGTCACAAGCGCCTCTGCCTGGACCTCGCCAGGGGTGACGACTCTACCCTTGAATTCTCTCATGCCTTTTTACCTCCCGTAATAGCCTCTAAAATTTCCTCGTCTCTGTAGTATCTGGAGCTTGTGTAGGTGCGCAGCTTGTTGGACGAGGTGATGACCGGCATCTTTTTGCAAAGCGGATTGTTCATATACATTAAGGGGCAAATATACGAGGTGATAACACCGGTTGCCTTGAGTCTTGCGGCGTAATCGGTCTTGTAGAACGCCTCCAGCACGGCGGGTGCTGCGGTCAGAACGGTGGGAATGACCACCTTCTTCTGTCCGTTTGCAGCCAAGGACGCCTCGATGTTGTCGGTCCAGGTCTTGAGCTGCTCAAGAGAGAGGTGCGGGCAGCCGACAAAGCAAAGCTTGGGGGCTGCGTCCGCGTTCTTCCACATAACGGGATAATTATCCTGCACGCGCTGCAGCTCAGCGTCGTCAATGACGTATTCCTTTGCGCCCTCGGCGATCAAAGATTCGCCAAGCTCTACTGCTTCGGGGGTCAGGTTTGCGATATGGTAAAGGCCGACTGCACCGTTGGATGCGGTTGCCGCGCCAAAGTCCTTGAGGTATGCGCAAGCGGCATCGTTCAGCTCTGTGCCGATCCACTGATCAAGACCTACCACGTAAGGCACATCCTCCATAACCTTCATGCCGATAGCCGAGCCCAACAGCTGTGCCTCGGGCTTTTTGGTGGTTTTCACCTTGATCACCCAGGTAGCCTTTCTGCCCTCATCGGTCAGAAGGCCAAAGTAAGGCACGTAACCCACGATCGAGCCCATGATGTCAATGATGCCCGAGTTACGGTTACATCTTGCACCCAGCACCGAGTTTGCATAGACGACTGCAGAGGACTCTGCCCAGGACAGCACGTCGCCCTTACCCGGCTTGTTGCCAACCTCGTCCATGTAGCAGGTGCAGGAGAAGGCCTTATCATCCATCAGACCCAGCTTGTGCAGCTGATCCTCATAGAAATCCTGCTTGGTGTACATGAACTTATTGAACACAAAGTTCTGCAGCACGTTTGCGGGTACGTTCTTGTCAAGCGGGCGGGGGTCAACCGAGAATTTCTGGTCCGAAACCACGCCTGCATCCAGCAGCTGCTGCATCAGATCGTACACGGGAGACATGACCTTCAGACCAAACGAGGTCACAAGGTGGTTATACTTGGAGGTAATGGGCACCAGCTTTTCAGCCTCAAACGCGTCACCGTACATGACCAGCGTTTTCATGACCTTGGCCATGGTTTCGCCCTTTTCACCGTCCAGAATTGCCTGTTGTTCTTTTGTCAGTATCATAGACGTTTATATCCTTTCAAATACAATATCAATCCGATTTTCTTCGCAACGCGAAGAAAATCCACCTCAACGTTCGCCGCAGGCGAACGTATCACTGCACCAAAGGTGCAATATCACTTGCGCGCAGCGCAAATATCACTTGTTTTCCGCGGACCGTCGGGGACGCCGGTCCCTACAAGAGGAAAACAAATATCACTACAATGAAGCTGTATTACAGCTTCATTGCCACATCCCACGCGCCCCAAATAACGGTACGCAGGTTGCCGACCGCCTTGGCATCACCGATGACGTGCACGCCCTTGGTTGCCACGGGTGCGGGATTATAACCAACAGACAGAATGACCGAATCTGCCTCGATTGCCTCGGTCGAGCCGTCCTTGTGCTTGACCACGACGCCCTTGTCGGTGATCTCGCTGACACCGGTTTCCAGCAGCACGGGCACTTGGTTGGTCTTGAAAAAGTCACGCAGATAAGAGGTGTTTGCAAGGCAGATGCCCTTGGTGGTGATCAGGTCGTCCTGCATTTCCACAACGGTGGGCTTTTTGCCCTGCAGATAGAGCTCGTATGCGATCTCGCAGCCGGTTAAGCCCCCGCCGATGACCACGACCTTGTCGCCCACGGTCTTATTGCCCAAGAGGAAATCAACAGCCTCGACTGCACGCTCTGCGCCGGGGATCGGGATCTTCTTTGCCATGGCACCGGTTGCCACGATGACCTCGTCGGCATCCAAGGCCTTCGCGTCCTTGACTTCGGTGTTAAACTTGATCTCGATGGGATGCTTTGCCATCTCACGGATATACCACGCGATCAGATCGCGGTCCTTTTCCTTAAAGGAGGGGGCTGCAGCCGCGATGAACACGCCGCCCAGCTTATCGCTCTTTTCGTACAGAGTGACCTTGTGGCCTCTTTTAGCGCACACGATAGCCGCCTCCATGCCGCCGATACCGCCACCGATGACGGCAATCTTCTTTTGCTTCTTGGCGGGCTCGATGTGATATTTTTTAGACTGCATGGTCTGGGGGTTGAGCGCGCAGCGGGAAAGACCCATGGTATCGGTCAGATCCTGCGTGTTTGCATGACCCTTGGAGCGGGAGAAGTTGAAGCAGCCCGCATGGCAGCAGATGCAGGGCTTGATGTCCTCGAGTCTGTCCTCGATCAGCTTGGTCACCCACTCGGGGTCAACCAAAAACTGACGTGCAACACCCATACCGTCGATTCTGCCCTCGGCAACTGCCTTGGCACCCACCTCGGGATCCATTCTGCCCGCGCAAACCACGGGAATATCCACAAACTGCTTGATGTGCGCCACGTCGTCAAGATTGCAGTTCTGGGGCATGTACATCGGCGGATGTGCCCAGTACCAGGAGTCGTAGGTGCCGTTATCCGCGTTGAGCATGTCATATCCCGCATCCTGCAGGAACTTGACCGCCTTTTCGCTCTCCTCCATATTTCGACCGACTTCAACGTAGTCCTCTCCGGGCATAGCGCCCTCGCAAAAGCCCTTCATCTTGGACTCTACCGAGTAACGCAGAGAAACGGGATAATCCGCACCGCACTTTTCCTTGATCGCCTTGACGATCTCGGCTGCGAAGCGATAGCGGTTTTCAAAGCTGCCGCCGTATTCGTCGGTACGCTTGTTAAAGAACTCAATTGCAAACTGGTCCAGCAAATATCCCTCATGCACCGCGTGCACCTCCACGCCGTCCACGCCCGCATCCTTACAAAGCTTTGCGGTCTTGGCAAAGGCCTCAATGATCTCGTGGATCTGCTCTACCGTGATCTCGGGGCAGATGATATCGTGCGCCCAGCGAGAGGGCTGAGGGCTGGGGCTGGCAAGCTCGTGCGAGGTATCAATCACGGGCTTGATCACAGCACGGGTAAACTTGTTCTTGTGCAAGGGCGCGATCAGATCGGTGATCGCCCAGGAGCGACCCATGCCCGCGGTCAGCTGGATGAACAGCTTGGCGCCCGACTTGTGGATCTCGTCCATAAACTCCCCCAGATCCTCAAACATCTTGGGATTCTGCCACAGCCACTTGCCCCAGAAGGTATCACGCACGGGCGCGATGCCGGGGATGATCAGACCGACGTTGTTGTCGGCTCTCTCCAAGAACAGCTTTGCAGCCTCCTTGTCAAAATGGCAGCCCGTCAGCTCAAACCAACCGAACAGCGACGTGCCGCCCATGGGGCACATCACGATGCGGTTCTTGATCTCGACGTTGCCGATCTTCCAGGGCGTAAATAACGCCTGGTACTTGGGATCAGTTTGTTGATTCATAACACTTCTCCTATGTATTTTTATTTTTTATTTTCCTACGCAAAAATGTGCAAAAATGCCCGCGACGACGTCTTCGCTGACGGCTCTGCCGTCCACCTCGGCCACGGCTGCCGCCGCCTGCTCCACGTCCGAGCAGCAAAGATCGACCGGCAAGCCCATGTCAATGGCCACGATCGCCTGCCCGATGCGCTCTTTCGCCGCAATCAGCGCAGCATGCTGACGCGCGTTTGCCACCACGGCATCGTGCGAAAGGTCGATCGCGCCGTCAATAAAGGCGTCGTTGACCGCTGCGACCAGCGCGTCAAAGCCCTCGCCCGTTTTGCTGGAGAGACAAACCGTGCAGGACGTGCACGCCGACAAACGCTCGCACAAGGCCTGCACCCGATCGGCACTCGCGGCGTCGGTTTTGTTGATCACACCGATCACGCAGCCGCCATGATGCGCAAGCTTGTCCAAAAGGTCGCTATCCTCGTCGGTCAGCGGCACGCAAGCGTCAAACACCGCAAGCACCAGCTCTGCAGTCTCCAGGTGCTCAAGCGCTCTTTGCACGCCGATCTGCTCCACGCGGTCGTCGGAGTCGCGCAAGCCCGCCGTGTCGTGCAAGCGCACGGTCACGCGCCCGATGGACGCCGTTTCGCTCAGCACATCGCGCGTCGTGCCCGCAATGTCGGTGACAATGGCTGCCTCTCTGCCCACGATGCGGTTATAAAGCGAGCTCTTTCCGCTGTTGGCGCGCCCGCAGATGACCGTGGGAATGCCCTCAGCTACCGCGTGCCCCGTGCGATAGGTTGCCGCCAATGCCTCGGTTTTGTCAAGCGCCTCCACCAGCGCCCTGCGCATCTGCTCGCGGCTCATGTCGGCAAGGTCCTCGTCGGGATAGTCGATGCGCGCAAAAATGCCGGAAAGCACCATACAAAGGCCATCGTATATTTCATTTGTTTTTTTGCTAAGTCCTCCGCGCATGCCCGCGCCCGAGAGCAGCATTTGCTCTTTTGTACCCGCTTCGAGCAAATTGCCCAGCGCCTCGGCAGCAGAAAGGCCCAATTTCCCATTGATGAACGCGCGCTTGGTAAACTCGCCCGCCTCGGCAGGTTGCGCGCCTGCCGCAAGCAGGCAGGTCAGCACGCTTTGCGTCACCAAAACGCCGCCGTGACAGGTGATCTCCACCGTGTCCTCGCCCGTAAACGAATGCGGTGCGTAAAACACCACCGCCATGCCGTCGTCGATCGGCACTCCGCCGTCCAAGGCGTCCACGATGCGTCCGTAGGTCATATAGTTGGCAGCCAGCTCGCAAAGTCGCTTGCCGCCTGCAGGGAGAAACACCCGATCGGCAATTTCCACCGCGCGCTCACCGCTGACGCGGATGAGTGCCACGCCGCCTTTCCCGTACGGCGTGCTGATTGCCGCTATGGTATCCGTAATCATATCCGTACCTCGCCAATTTCCATATTATTTCATGATAATTATACAACACCGCACTCTGTTTGTCAAGTGCTGTGTTACATTTGTAACATACAAAATATACAAGTATCGATCCCTTGAGCAACAAGTCTTCAAAATATGAGAAAATCTCCGCTCCGGCGGAGATTTTCTTGCGCAATTTCTCATGCTTCGCACCTCATGCTTCACAGCAAAAATCCCCGCACAGCGGGGATTTTTGCTCAGCTCTTGATCTGCGTTCTCTTGAAGGCGAACAGGCTTGCAAGGATAAGCAAAACGATATGCACGATCAGCACGATCGCGCCCACCAAGGATGAGCAAACGTACGGCATTGCTCCCCAAAGCTCGCTCATCAAAAGCGCCTCCAAGTTGAGGATGTCCATAAGCCCCAGAGAATTTCCTACGGCGGAAATGGCGAAATCAAGCGCCGAGCCAAGCAAGGCATCCATGCTCAGATACGGCAGCACGGTTGCGTGCAGCAAATATCCAAAGCCGCCCGTCAG